>RECE01000313.1 GCA_007694165.1 Bacteroidota bacterium | reverse complement strand
AATTGCCCGGCGAACGCATAGGTATGATTGCCCAGGAGGTGGCCGAAGTGTTTCCTGATTGGGTAGATGAAGCCGGTGACGGTTATCTGCGACTTACCTACCGGGGTTTTGAAGCTTTGGTAGTGGAAGCGTTGAGGGAGCTTAGAGAGGAGAAGGATGCTGAGATTGCACGATTGAGGGAAGAAAAAGACAGGGAGATAAATCAGTTAAAAGCAGATTATCTGGAGATGCAAGAAAACGTTATTAATATTGAACTTATATTATTAACTTTAATAAAATAAAATGTATCGACCAAAAAGTAGTTGAATGCGATCCATGTCACATCCTAAACCATTAATTATGAAAGATAGACTTACCCCAAGCAGGTTTACTGTTATTTTCCTTTTTTTCTTTTTGTTTTGTGCGCATTATCTTGTAATGGCACAGGCTCCTCAGTCTCTGAGTTATCAGGCCATTATCAGAGACCAGAGTGGCAACCTTGTGAAGGAACAAACTGTGAGGATGCAAATCAGTATCCTGCACGATTCGGATACCGGCAAAACTGTTTACAGCGAAACCCATACCGCTGTTACCAATACCAATGGACTGGTAAGTATTGCCATTGGTCAGGGGAGCGTTGTTTCGGGTCTTTTTACTGAAATAGACTGGGCTACCGGCCCCTATTTTATCAAAACCGAGACCGACCCCACAGGCGGAAGCAATTACACCATTGCCGGGGTGAACCCGCTTTTGAGTGTACCTTATGCACTGTATGCCCAATATGCCGGGAACGCCGGGGATAGTCAGTTGTTGCCAGGCACTCAAAGAGGCAATACAATGTATTGGGATGGTGAAAAATGGGTGGCCAGCAGCAATTATCTTTTTAACTCCGGTCAAAGAATAGGCATTGGAACCGATAATCCCGCTACCAATCTCCACATTACCGGTTCGCTCCGTATCGAAAACGAAACCCAGGGCGCCGGAAAGGTACTCACCAGTGATGCACTGGGGAATGCCACCTGGGAAGAGTCTGCCACCGGTAATTTCTACGGGATTGTGGTTGATGCATCGGGCGGAGGTGATTATACAACCATCAGCGATGCCATTGCGAATGTCGAGCCTTCTGCTGATGATCCAGTTACTATTTTTGTTCGTGCAGGCATATACAGGGAAAATCTCAATCTTAAATCTTATATAACACTTCAGGGCGAAGCTGTACAAACCGTTATTGTAAAAGGTTTTGAAAACAATTCCAATGATAATGCAATGGTAAGGCTGGATAGTGTTTCTCATGTATATCTCAATTCCATCACCTTCACCAGAGATGAAGAAACAGACGGGGTTCCTTTGGGCGTTAGAATGGTGAATTCTCAGGCGTCATTTAATACGATTCACATTCTTGGGGATTGGGAATTTTTTGTCAACAATGTACTCAGAGGTATTGTGGCGGATGATTCACGGTTGGAATTTGTGGATGGAAAAATTACTGAGCAGATGGAAGATGCCATATTGCTCAACAACTCCATTGGAAAGGTTGTAAACTCTGAGCTTTCATCTACAATGTACAATGTTTATGTGGGAAACGGTTCAGTGTTGGATTTTATTGGCAGTACTGCAATTGCCGGTTTGTATGGTGTATACGTAAGTGAGGGTGGCGAGGCAAAAATTTATAATTCTGCTTTTCGCGGGAATGGCACCGGTGTTAATAATCAGGGTAAACTTAGCCTGGTGGCAAATCATATTCACGATTCCCAGTCAATTGCGGGCTTAGTCAATACAGGAGTAAGTACAGTGATTGGCAATACCTTTACCGATTGTGTTTTACAGGCCATTATTGATATTGGTTCACAAGGTTCTACCATTACCGGAAACATCATTGAAAATTCAAGCCATGGGGGAGAACCGGCCGCTACCATCCTTAATGCGACATCGATTATAAGCAATAATATTTTCCAAAACAATACCCATGGGGATATGTTTTTGCCCAACAACGATTTTCTTATTCCCTACATTACCGGAAATATTGGAAATGTAATTAATGCCACCTATCGTGCAAAAATGGCAGGAATAGAAGATATGCACATTGACCGTTCGGGCGATAATCTTTTGTTGGTATTGCCCGAACAAGGAAATGTGGGGCTGGGAACTACAGAACCCGAGTTTACTTTCCATATAGAAACTTCGTCAACCCAACGGGGATTATTTGTAAACCATACGGCCACCGCTGGCACACGTTACGGAATATGGGGCCGTTCCGCAGCCATTTCGGGTACCGGAGTCCGTGCCGATGCTACCCATGCAACAGGAACATCCTACGGCCTTTGGGCGAATGCTGAAAGTAGCTCGGGAAGCGCCGTTTTTGCTTCTGCCAATGCCACATCAGGAAATACCTTTGGTGTTCAGGCCTATTCCCTGAGCTCATCCGGCCGGGGGGTTTATGGTCATGCAACTTCCTTATCGGGAACCAATTACGGAGTTTATGGCCGTACCAACAGTGCTGGCGGCTATGCAGGTTATTTTCAGGGGGGCAGAAACTATTTCCAGGGCAGGGTGGGTATTGGAGCTTTAAACCCCGAAACATCCATTCATATCACTGATGGCAACGATCATCTGAAAATTTCAGGTTCATCTGTTGTGAAAGATGGACCCAGTAATTTCGCTTTGAATTCTGCAGGCAATATGGTTCTTACTTCCGGAATGAATCTGAATATGAATGCCGGTACAAATATGAATCTGAATTCACCGCTTAATATGAATTTGTCTTCATCTGCTGCTGTCAGCATCTCTTCCGGAATCCAGACAACCCTTTCCTCGTCCAGTATGATCAGGATTATTGGTGCTTTGATATTGGTTAATGGGCCCACCATTATGAGTGCCAGCTCGGGGGGAGTGGTTCTTTCAGTTGATGGAAATGCAGCGAAACCGGGCGGAGGATCGTGGAGTGTGCTTTCTGACAGACAACTGAAAACTTCCATTGAAACACTTGGACCGGGTGTGTTAGACCAATTGCTTTCTCTCAAAGGATACACCTATGAATATTCCGACAGTGCCCTGAAAAGCAAAATGGTGCTGCCTGGCCGCCAAACCGGACTGATTGCCCAGCAGGTGCAGAAAGTCTTTCCTGAGTGGGTGGATGCCGATGATGAAGGATATCTGTTTATTACTGAGCGCGGCCTTACGGCCATTATGGTGGAAGCCTTACGTGAGCTCAGGGAAGAAAAGGATGCGGAGATAGAAGTATTAAGAATAGGAAATATGGATCTTCGGATACGTTTAGAAAAAATGGAAACCCTAATACAAAATCTTGTTGAATCAGGCGGTGCGTCGAAGCAATTTAGGGTTGAAAATTTTTCGGAGAAATAGTGATGTGCCTTCGACAGGTGGTACAGTGAGCACGTCGAACTGCTCAGGCACCAGGAGATTTAGTGGCGGGGTGACTGGAAGTCGCCCCATCACCGGCTCTCTTTTCGAATTGCTCAGGCACCGGCTCTAATGCGACGGGGCCACTCCAAAGTGACCCCGCCGCTAATCACAAATAAAAATTTAAACTTAAAAAACTAATCTTATGAAAAATCTAAATCCCATAAAACCAATATACGGAGTGGAATCTTTTCTTTCACCCATTTTTCATCCGCGCATACGCGGGATTTCGGCCTTGCGTCCTCAACATTCATCACTTATCACCATTCTATTCATACTGACCACATTCAGCATCTCCGCCCAGGAAAACACTCTAACCGCCGGTGGCAATGCCACAGGAAGCGGTGG
>RECE01000029.1 GCA_007694165.1 Bacteroidota bacterium | reverse complement strand
CTAAACGGGATAATGCTCATGGAATTTTTTGAGCCTGTATTCCAAATCGGGAAATTGATCGCGGCTCACCAGCGAAACGCAGGCACGCAACCCTTCGGTGCGCTCACTGCCGGTTATGGCCAGTGATATGGCGCTGATGCCATAATAAACAAACTTCTCAATGAGTTCTTCGCCGGTCATACCCGGGTAAGAAATGGTAAAGAAGAACCCGTCGGCCAGCGGCAGATCTTCGTCTTTGTCATAGACAATCTTAAAACCGTTGTCGATAAACATTTTCTTCATGATCCGGGCCTTTTCGCCGTACTCTTTTTTTACCGGCTCCCAGAAATTAACGGTCCCGTCGTTGGCGGCCTTCAGCATGCCCAGCAATGCGTATTGCGCGGAGTGAGAAGTACCGGAGCTGAGCGCGTAAACGGTACCAAAAATCATGGCCCGTCCAAACAAATCAGAACTGTAATAGCGGCACAACCCCTCAGCCCGGGTTTCAAACAGCTTGTCTGAAATAACCATCATCCCGATACGCTGTCCGGCATAGCTAAACAGCTTGGAGCTGGAAATAAACAAGATGAAGTTATCCGTATATTTTGTTACTGAGGGCTGATAGGGTGCTTCCCCCGGTTGTGAGAAATCCTGCCGGAAGTCCATTCCAAAGTAAGCCAGATCTTCCATCACCACCACATTGTATTTATTGGCCAGCTCACCAATGATTTTCAGTTCGCGATCAGTAAAGCAAATCCACGAAGGGTTGTTGGGGTTGGAATAGAGCAAGCCGGCAACATTGCCTTTGGCCAGGTGTGACTCCAGTTTCTCGCGCAGTTTATCGCCGCGGTAATTGTACACATCAAAGGCATCAAAGGGAACGCCCTGCACTTTGCATTGCTGTTTGTGCACCGGGAATCCGGGATCCAGGAACAGGATGGTATCTTTCTCCTTGTACATGCGCGTAAGGGTCATGAAAGAAGCAAAACTCCCCTGCATGCTTCCCACTGTGGGGATACAGCTTTTGGGTGATACCTCTGTATTCATAAACAACTTCACAAAGCGTGAAATTTCGTTTTTCAGAGGTTTTACCCCGTCAATGTCAGGATAGATGGCCGCTACCCCTTTGCGCAGGGCTTCAATCTCAGCCTCAATGCCCACCTGTGCCGGTGGCAGGCCCGGGATGCCCATTTCCATGCGCACGTATTTTTCTCCTGTGGCGTCCTGGATATTATCAACCAGGCGCTTGATTTCTCTGATAGATGCCTTGCCTACACTGGCAAGGCCCATCAGCTCAATTTGTTTTTCTACTTCCTCATAATTTATGGGTGTGTCTTTACGCATATCGTATATTTTTATTGTTTTGATAGGATAGATATAAGGTGCTGATGTACCGTGCTTTTCTTCACGGCAATCGGGCTGCAAAATAGTAAAACTTTAGAGATTAAAAAAGAGAAGTATTCGAATTATTTCAGTTAGAAAACTACGGCTATCAGACTGGTCTGAAAAAATAAAACAACAGCAATCCTTAGTTTCAGGAAATCATTTCACGGAAAAAAAACCGTATCTTTGCATAAAGCTTTTGCAATGAAGTATTTAGACCCCAAAAACGATTTGATATTCAAGAAGGTGTTCGGGCAGCACCCTGATATCCTCAGGAGTTTTTTGAACTCGATGCTTCCCCTGCCGGAGGGGCGGGAAATCGTGGAGCTGGAATACTTGTCACCGGAAATGATCCCCGAAACTTTTCTGGAGAAATTCACATCCGTAGATGTGCGTTGCAAGGACAATTTTGGCAGGCAGTTTCTGGTGGAGATGCAAATGAACTGGACTACAGCTTTTAAGCAACGGGTACTGTTCAACGCCTCCAAAGCCTATGTAACCCAGAGCCACAAAGGGAGTGAATTCAGAAGCCTCAAGCCGGTGTATGCCCTTAATCTTATCAACGAAAACTACCTCCCCCAGTCACCGGATTATTACCACCATTATGCGGTGGTGCATCTTCAGGACAGCAACGAACGGCTGCATGGACTGGAGTTTGTTTTTATTGAGCTGGAAAAATTTAAGGCACAAAATATAACAGAGAAAAAGTTACAGGTGTTATGGCTTCGTTTTCTCACAGAAATCAATGAAAAAACCGGACATATTGCCCCCGAACTACTAGAACACCCCGAGATACAGAAAGCCCTCGAATCTGTAATGGAAGCTTCCATGAGCAAAGAAGAAATGATGCTGTACGAAAAAAACTGGGACAGGATAAGCTCCGAAAAAACCCTCTTATCAGCTGCCAGAGAAGACGGATGGAAAGAAGGGATCGCTATGGGTATACCACAGGGAGAAGTGCGGGGAGTGTATAAGTCTGCCATAGCTATGCTCCGAAAGCAGTTTAGTATAGAGCAAATTGCCAATATTCTGCCATTGTCCCAAAGCAAAATCGCAGAATTAAAGAAATTGCTTGACCAATACGGTGATTCGGCGGAAGACCATTTGGGATAGTTTTCGGCATCGGTTACCATTCATCAGTTGAATCATCCTCAACGGGGAACTGGCCTGCACAAAACATCAAGGCCATCGGACATCATTAGAATGTCACAAAACAACAAAACCCTGAAGCAACCAAAAAGCTTCAGGGTTTTGTTTTGGGTTTCCGGCAGAAATTACCGGACAATAAGTTTCTGCATGTTACCTGAGTTGTCAATACCAATTGCATAAACTCCAGCAGGTAAATGACTTACATCAACAGACACACGGGTTTGCCCGGCAACAACTACCTGGCTGAGAATTTTCTGACCTCTTATATCATAGAGTGTAAGTGTTCTCTCCTGGACATTGTTCAACTCCAGTTCAACCCACAGCATGACATCAGCAGGGTTGGGGTAAATTGTCATGGGATAGGAAAGCTCAGCATGGTCAATATGGATCGCAATGTCAAAAATGACATGCAGCGCATGATCCTGTTGTATGTCAGCCAGGGTCAAGGTTCCCTGTACAGCTTGTTCTTCCCTGTCGGTTTCCAGCTGATCCAATACAGAAACACCATCCAGCAGAACATCAGCAATCCAGGCATCATTGTCAGCTTCTATTGTCACTGCGATTCCGCTGCCTTCTTCAACGCTTTGTTCTCCTGCAGGGGTAACACTACCAGGCCCTTCATGGGAAATATTTACGGTGAATTTTTCAGCCAACTGTGCATTAACGGTTTCGGAAGGAACGGAATTTCCAAGGTCAAAAACAGCCACCAGGTGATATTCGTAAATGCCCGCAGCGGGAGGATTCATGGAATATTCCAGGGCTGAAGGGTCATTGATTTCAGCGATCAGCACATTATTCTCATACAACTCATACCCCTGCAATACAAGGGCAGCTTCTCCGTCCAGTTTGATGGCATCGAGCTTGATGGCAAACAAATCGGTTGTTTCCGTATGAACGAATGCCACGTGCACCGTTTGTCCATCGTATTCCGATAAATCTACTTCACGGGTTTTCCATGTGATGTCCTGTTCGGGCAGGGTCTCTTCGTGCAACAAAATGGTAAAGTCTTCCACATTGTTACCGCTGGTGGAAAGGTAAACTTTGTAGTGCTCCTGCGAATAATTGGGTCTTTGGGCGGCAACTGCCCACGACAATATACTGTTGTGGCCCAGGTCAACAGCAGGAGTAACAAACCAATTGTCAGGGGTGTAAGTTACCCCGTTGAACCATGAGTAGCTGGCAATGGCCTGATCCCCGCTGTATGCAGGATAAGGATTGACTTCCTCACTGTAGGGTACATCAAAAAGAATCCAGGC
>RECE01000238.1 GCA_007694165.1 Bacteroidota bacterium | reverse complement strand
CCTTCAAAAAATCATGCAATGATTTTTAAAAACTGCGTCTCTGCGCCTCTGCGAGCCATTAAAAGATTAACTCAAAGAACAAATATCCCTTACGCCACCTTAGCGCCCTTAGCGCTACCCTTGAGTCCCTTGCGTTCAAGAAACAAGCTCATGCATGAAATACCGCGCCGCCGACTCCATGGGCAAGATAGGCGATTGTCCCAGTGGGCAGAGAGATGTGGAAGCGATCATTTTACTGTCTTTTACCAGTTTATGAACAAGGGCTTCTTTGTCTTTGATGCCGTTTTTGAGCTTCTCCAGGTCTTTCACCATCAACGTAGTGCCCACCCGGCAGGGTACGCACTTGCCACATGATTCATGCTTGAAAAACCGCAGGCACGAATGCAATACTTCATAGATAGAATCTTCTTCAGCCATTATGATTACCGCTCCTGAGCCAAGAGTGGCACCTTTTTCCTTCAGGTTGTCGTAGGTCATTCTTTCGTCCAGCATGCTTACATCCACGAAAGTGCCTGCTGCACCGCCCAGTAAAGCTGCTTTGAAAGGCTTTCCCTCAAGCATACCCCCGCAAAGGTCATCGATCAACTGGCGCAGGGTGATGCCCATTTCTACTTCATAATAGCCCGGCTTGTTCACCTGTCCGCTGACGGTAAATATTTTTGTACCGGCAGAGCGCTCGGTTCCGAACTGACGGTACCACTCTTTGCCGTTTTTGATAATCAGCGGCACATTGGCCAGGGTTTCCACGTTGTTGACCAGGGTAGGGGCTCCAAAAACCCCTTTTTCGGCAGGGAAGGGCGGTTTGATGCGCGGATTTCCACGCTTTCCCTCCAGCGATTCGAGCATGGTGAGTTCCTCGCCGCAAAGGTAAGAGCCTGCCCCAAGCCGGATTTCCACATCGCAATCAAATCCCGAATCCAGAATATTTTTACCCAGGAAACCTTTTGCATAGGCGTCGGCAATGGCTTTGCGGGTGCGGGCAATGGAATCGGTATATTCGCCTCTCAGGTATATGTAGGCTTTGGTAGCTCTGATGGAGTATGCCGCAATGATGGTTCCTTCCAGGTAAATATGAGGGTCCTGCTCCATGATTACACGGTCTTTGAAAGTGCCCGGTTCGCCTTCATCGGCATTCACCACAACATAGCGCTGGGGGCATGACTGGCACGATTGGCTGGTAAACTTCTTCTTCATCCCGGTAGAAAAGCCTGCTCCGCCACGTCCCCGCAAACCGGCTTCCAGTATTTCGTCGATAATAGAGAAGGGCTCCATAGTGAGGGCTTTCTTCAACCCTTCATAACCCCCGGTAGCGATATAGTCGTCAATGCTTTCGGGATTGATTTTTCCGATGTTTTTGAGTGTGACTCTGGTTTCTTTTATCATGGTTCTGGTATTTTAATCGCAAGGGGCGCAAAGCAGGCGCAAAAGGTTTATTTGTATTGAGCAATGATTTCTTTGATACGTTCCTCCGTGAGGTTATTGAAAACCTTTTCGTTGATCATCATCGAAGGTGCTTCCTGGCATTGGCCAAGGCATTCGGCTACTTCGAGAGTGAAAAGCTTATCAGGAGTTGTTTCTCCCGATTTTATACCCAGTTCTTTCTCAAGATAAACCAGGATGGTGCCGGCTTTTTTGATATGACAAACCGGAGAAATACAAACGCGAATAATAAATTTGCCCCGTGGTTTGAGGCTGAGCATGCTGTAATAATCGACCACCCCATACACCGAGCTTTTGGTCATGTTGAGATAGCGTGCCACCAGGTCCATGGCTTCGCGGGTAATATGTTGTTCGGGGTGATTGTTTTGCAGATCGTGCAGGATATTGAGCAGATTGTCCTGTGTGCGCGCATGTTGGCTAATGATTTCTTCCGGGGTCATGGTGTTGGTTTTTGTGCCTGCACCAAAAGAAAAACATGTTTTTTACGGAATTATGGTACTTAATGGCCTGAACAGGGCCGACCTGATATGCAAAGCGGATTTTGTCTTCTTAAAGAAAGATGGATTTTCGGTTTGCGTGAATGTTTCCTGTAAAAGAACTTTGGTTTTTCGTGCCTGTGCAGAGCTGTTTCGATCGGTTAAAGTACAAATATTTTTCTAATGCCACCCTTCTTACGCAAGGAAAAAACGCAGTGCACCTTCATTTTTTATTTAGACTAATTCCACATTGTTGTGGTCCAGATATACAAGGTATTTTTTTACATCGGTATAGCCCATCTTTTCAATGATGGAAGCATAATTTTGAATTTGTAAAGCGTGGGAGGGATGGGGGGTGCCGGTTTTATAATCCATCACCACTGCTGTTTCATTGCTGAGAATGACCCTGTCAGCTCTGAAAAATCTTCCTTTCGCATCGTACATTCCGCATTCGTTTTTGGCCCTGATTCCTTTTGCAAACCAGGTGTTGATAAGGGGATGACTAACGATGTCCAGAATTATTGCTTTCAGCTGGCCTGTTTCAACGCTGTCCATTTGACCGGATTGGAAAAGTTTGTCCAGAACGATGTCTACATCTTCAGCCGTATGGATATGCTCCATGATCTCATGGATGCGCGAACCACGTTCTGAAGCGGTAGTTCTGTCTTCGTGTAGTTCCAGCTGGCGCGAGCGTACTGAGATTTTTCCTGCCCAGGGTGTGCTGATGTATTCTTCAAAGATAGAGGCTGTGTTTTCAATATTGTGTTCCTGCAATTCCATTACAGCAGGAGTGTTTTCTCCCAGAGAATATAACAAAGTCGATTCCTGCCAAAGGTTTTCCTGCACCAGGAAATTATGGAGAAATCCTGCGAGGTTTTTGTCAGAGAATTTTCCTGAATCGGGGTATTTGGAAAGGATGAACAGTTTGCTCACTGCCCTCGTAAAAGCAACGTAGGTTACGTTGAGCAGGTCAAGCAGGGTTTTCCCTTTTTCTTTTTGCCATATTTCTTCCCAGGGTGTGCCTTCCATGGCCGAGGATATGCTCAACCATGCAATATCCAGTGGGCGTGTTTCATCCATATCTTCCAGTTCCACCCATTCTCCTTCTTTTCCGGGCCTTGAAAAATCCTTGTCCACGAAAGGATAAATTACCACCGGAAACTGTAATCCTTTGGATTTGTGTATGGTCATAACCTGCACGGCATCCACCCCCTCAGGTACAACTACCGAATGCTTTTGGGCGTTTTCCTGCCACCATTCCAGGAAATCTGACAGGGTAGAAACAAACCGGTTGTTGTAATCATAAAGCACATCCATGAAAAATGCAATAAAGGGGTCAACGGGGCGAGATCCGAAAAATCCTCTTACAATGGTTTCTCCCAGTTCATACAAACCCAGATGGAGGCACTGCTGAAAAGAAAAATGAATCCCCTGTTGCTGAAGAAAGGTTTTCACCTCTTCCAGGGAGATGGTTTTTTCTTTGTTTTCCGACTGTCCGTGTTTCAGTTGCTTCAAAGATTCATGAAGGCCCATGGAGATTCTCCCGGTGCTTGCCAGAAACTGAAGAAATTCCGTAAGACTTACCTCGTCGCCGGGATGGTTGATAAGTCGCATGACCGAAAGGATAAAGTTTACTTTGGGCGACTGGCTCAGCAGGAGTGATTCGGAAGAGATTACATTGAGTCGTTTTTCGAGCAGGTACCTGGCGATGGAGCTTGCCTCACCGTTGGACCGGCACAGGATAGTGATGTCGTTGAGCGGGTGTTGGTTCGCTTTGAGTTCATGAATAATTTCAAGAATCCGCTGATGGGTGTTGTCGCGATAATCGAGGTTTTCCTCAGGTGTGGCGGCAGGAAACTCAATCTGGATGTAGCCTCCGGTTTTATGGGGATGCTTTTTTTGGGCATGGCCCTCATATATTTTCTTAAGGTCGTCAGGAAGGTATTGGCTGGCAAATTCGAAAAACCGATTGTTAAAATCAATGATTTCAGGCAGAGAGCGCCAGTTGGTATCGAGAGGGAAAGGCTTGTGGTTTCTCTCCAGGTTTTGCTGCCACAGCAGGCGTGATTCCGCCGTAATGGAAGGGAGCAACTTCGGCAGGGCTGCAAATTGCTCCACGTCGCCGTTGCGCCATCTGTAAATGGCTTGTTTGCCATCTCCAACAACCAGGTTCACATGGTTGGATGCCAGTGAGTTGTCGATGAGCGGCAACAGGTTTTGCCACTGCAGGCCCGAAGTATCCTGAAATTCATCAATCATATAATGCTGGTATCGCTCACCGATTCGTTCGTAAATGAAAGGGGCAGATTCTACCGATACAATCTCTGATATTTTCTTGTTGAAATCAGAAATATGCAGCAAGGAGTGTTCTGACTTGATGTCGTCCAGCACCTTCTCCAGTTCGCACAAAACTGCCATGGGAAACAGATGCTTTTTTACCAGGTTATGAACTTTGAAATGAACCAATCCCGATTGGGTTAAAGCCTCAATTTGCAGGTATATTTCTTTGAGTTGTCCACTGATGGATTCGATGGCTGCAACCACATCTGCTTTTGCCTTCCCGGCGGTCCACTTATCTTCCTCAATGGTTTTCTGTACGTAAGTGTTGGGATTTATTTTCTCTGCTATGTTGCCTTTGGCCAGCTCTCCAAACCAGGTTCCGATGCCGGGCTTGCCCCGGTAAAACATCTCATCGGGGATGTTTTCTTTTTCTATCAGCTCGCGGGCCTCAAGAGCTTTTTGTTGCACCGACTGTTCAAATTTACGAATACTCGTAGCGAGGTTGCGGTGTATCCTGCCAAAATCATCCAGGGTGATGTCCTTGAGCCTGTCAACATAGAGGCTTCCCTTTTCGTCCATAAGGGTTTTTGCCAGGCGGGCCATATCGTATTCGATGTAGTGGCTTCGTTCCTCATCGGTGCGCAGCTCGATGTACTCCACCAGCAATTGGGTAAGTGCCGGTTCCTTTCCCGCCCGGCTTACCAGCAAATCGATGGCCTGGCTCAGGAGCTGATCCTGGTCGAGCTCAACGTCGAAATTCAGCGGCAGCCGCAAATCGAAAGCAAAGCTACGGATGATGCGGTGGGCAAAACTGTCGATGGTGCTTACACTGAAATCACCATAGTTGTGCAGGATGAGGGTGAGGGCCAGTCGTGCATTGCCAATGATTTGGGCGCTTTGCAGGTTGGTTTCCTTCAGTATACTATTGAGCATGTTGGTGGCCGAAGGTGGTCGTTGATCCTCGTCCATCCCGGCCAGCGATGATAACTCGCCCAGGGCTGCAATGATTCGCTCCTTCATCTCGGCAGCAGCAGCATTGGTAAAGGTGATGGCCAGGATATTACGGATTTTCGTCGGGTCTTCCAGTACAATTTTCAGGTACTCTTTTACCAGGGTGTAGGTTTTACCACTGCCGGCCGATGATTTGTAAACATAGAAGGATTTTTGCTCCATGGGGATTTTGATGATTTGCTGAGGGTTGCTGGTGAGATGTTTTAAAGGTACGCTTTGTGATTCTTACCTGGGTATGCGAAGCTATGAATTTTTTTGTTCTATCGTTGAATAGTTGAGTCGATTTTTTGTGGCGTCTGTTTTTGCCGCAGGCCTGTACTATTTTATCTGAATCATAATTCCTGAAGCAACCAGGGCGGATTTATGTGTTCCCTTTTGCCTGAGCTTTATTTGCTGAGTCAGCAACAATTGCGGGCAAATTCAGTGGAAATATAATTGTCGTAACTCATGCAGACTTCTGAGGCAAATGCCGTGGCATAACCGATGATTTTTTCCCATTGTTCCGGAGAGGTATTGTTGAGGGTTTCGCGAACAACATCTTGTCTGATAAGACCGTAAATCAATCCGGCGTTGAAATTGTCCCCTGCACCTATGGTACTTACCACTTCAATCTCTGGTACCGGGTATGAGGCTGAATGAAGAGGGCTTTCGAGAAATACCACAGTGGCGCTGCGGGTGATGATAAGTAGCTTGTTGAGAAGCTGCGGTATTTGGGAAAGCTTTTTCACGGACGACTCCCCGAAAATTATTTCCATGTCTTCGTCACTGCCCCTGACAATATCGGCCAGATTCATATTTTCCAGTATGTAAGGGCGGAGTTTTTCCAGTTGGTGTGCATGGGGCTTGCGAATGTTGGGATCATATACTATCATTGCTCCACCCTTTTTCGCTGCCTTTACCACTTTAAGCACCTTTTTCCTGATGGCAGGGTCAATGCCAAAAAATGACCCAAACAGCAGGATGTCATCGGGGGTAAATTCTGGCAATGTTAGCTTCAGCCGGTCTTCAGGATAAGATTTGTAGAAATCGTAGGAAGCGTCCCCCTTTTCATTGAGAAAAGCCAGGGCAATGGCTGTTTTCCCTTTTGTATAACGATGGATGTGATGGGTTTTAACACGGTTTTTCTCCAGGAAATCAGCCAGATACCCACCGCCCAGGTCGGTTCCGAATTCGGAAATGAAGATGGTTTCCGTTCCCACACGACCCAGTGAGATTGAAGAATTGAGCATAGAACCTCCCGGCCGTGCTGCTTTTACATCTCCCTGGCTGAAGATGATATCGATCAGGCTCTCTCCAATGGCATAAACTTTTCGCATGTTGAAAATGGTTTGGTGAAGTACAAAAGTAAAAGATTTTCTCCTTATCAGTCGTCCATTCAATCCGATGCTCAAAGATTTGTAGTGAGAGGTGATGGGATGATTCCCTAACCCTGAAAATGAGAGAGGGTATGACTTAACTTAGCAGTCATACCCTCTCTGAGTTTACTTTGGCGGGGCATGACTTAGATAATGCCCTGACTATGTTTTATAGAAAAGATGAGTGGCAAACAGGTTACCTGCGTTTCTGAACCGGGATGGTGCCCTGACTTGGGTCGTTGACCAGCCTGGCGGGCAGAAATCCATCGGGATAGTGAGTAACGTAGTCTTTTCCAAAGAGCCTGTTGTGAATTTGGGTGTTCTTGTAGATATCCCAGTCAAACCTCCCTTTTTTGCGGTAATACAAGGTAATAACCGATGAGGAGATCACAATAAAGGTGGAATAAAGTATTGCCAGCCAAAGCATTTGGCTTTGAACCGGTTCAGTGAAGGAAAGCAAGATTACCGCAAAAGCTACGGGCCCGTTCTGGATTCCAGTTTCCAGTGAAATGGCTCTCTGAAAAATGGGATACATACCAAAAAGACGGGAGAACCAGTACCCGAGAAAGAAGCCTGCAAGACCAATGCCTACGGCGCCAATATACACTTCAACCGGAGTTTGTAAGAACAGTTTTCCGTGACGCGAAAAGGCGGTAAACAACAGGTAGACTATCACAAGGATTCCCACAAATCCGGCAGTATCTTCAGCGGTTTTGGCCCATTCAGGCGATTTTTTCCTCAGGTACATTCCCATGGCCACAGGGAGCAACACCAGGATAAGTGAACTGATGATGTTACCGGTTGGAATCACAAAAGTACTATCTGCCCCGGTGGCTTGCATGCTTGCAGTAAGCTGGTCTGTAAAAACGCCGGTATAGACTTTGAGAATAAGAGGCATCATGAGCAAGGCCAGCAAAGTGGAAGCGGTAGTCATGGAAATGCTTAAAGCTACTGAACCCCTCGAAAAATAGGTAAACATATTGGATGTTGTACCTCCGGGAAGCGACCCGATGAGTATGAGTGCGATGGCAAAAGCAGGATGCAATCCAAGCACAATGGAAAGACTGAATGCCAGGAAGGGCATAATGCCAAACTGGGAAATGAAGCCGATCAGTACTCCACGAGGTTTGCGAATTACAGCGCGGAAGTCATCCGGGGTAAGGCTTGCTCCCATTCCCAGCATAATGACAAATATCATCAATGCCAGCAATATCTGATCGTGCGCATAAAGAAGTTGGGTGTTAAATTCCATAAGTTATTTTTGTTTTGCCAGTCCGTTTGAGAATAGTTCTCCGATGACATGGGGATATTTATTTTCTACTATGTGACGTTTTATCTTGTAAAGATTGGTAAGTTCGGTGCCTACCTCAAACTGGTCGGTAAGCAATCTGAAATCCCGGATTTGTTCATAGGATTTAAACCCGTTGGATGTGGAGGTCATCCTGCGGATTTCTTCGCGGATAAACTTCTGAGCCAATGGATTGCGCACCAGGTCTTCCACCGTTTTTGCTTCAAATCCCGATTTCTGGAACTCAACCAGCACCGGAACAATCAAAGCACCAATAAACTTCTGGTCCTGGCCTACTATCATGCACTGATCAATAAACTGACTTTGTTGCAGGCGCATTTCCAGAGGTTCCGGCTCCACATTTTCACCACTTGACAATACGATGGTGGCTTTGCAGCGGCCGAGGATTTTGAGGCAATCGTTGTGGGTAATCACACCCAAATCGCCGGTACGAAGCCAACCGTCTATAATGGTTTGATTTGTCAGAACTTCGTTTCGGTAATATCCTTTCATTACCTGTGGACCCTTTACCCATATCTCACCTCTTTGCGAGCGTCCATTGTCAGGATACGCAGCATTGGGATACAATAATTCACCTGTTTCCGGGTCAACAATTTTGACTTCTGTGCCCTGCACAGGAGGCCCCACGGTACCCACCACCAGGTTGTTCAGCGACCTTACCGATATAACCGGCGATGTTTCTGTCATTCCGTATCCTTCCAGTACGGGGATACCTACATTGTTAAAAAACCTGTCGATGTGAATAGGCAGGGCTCCACCGCCGGAGATAGTGGCTTTGAGCGAGCCCCCTGCTCCCAGACGAACCCGTTCCAATACGGCAGCATTGAAAAATCCATACCAGGGCAATACCAGCAGCCATCTTGCTGCCTGAAAGGGCATCTGGACAGCACGCTTCCACCAGGGCTCAGGATTCATCTTAAGGTATTTGTCGGTAAAGAAATATTCTGAACCCTTGTATTGCCGCGAAAGGAAGTAGGCAATATGAAATAAAATCTGACGCACCGGGTGCGATGATTTTACCCCCCTGATGATTCTTTCGTGAAGCTTTTCCCACAAACGGGGAGCAGAAGCCATAAAAGTAGGCTCAACATTTTTCATGTCGTCGCCCAGGGTTTGGATGGAGGAATAGTAGGTGCACCCACCAAAGCTGATGGTGTACATTTCTATAACTCTTTCGAATATGTGCCAGATAGGTAAAACAGACAATACCCTGTCATTGCAGTTGTGATAACCGGGAAGGTTAATGGTTTGCGAAGTCATATTGGTATGCGTAAGCATCACCCCTTTGGGCTGTCCGGTGGTGCCGGAGGTATAAATGAGGGTAAACAGATCATCGGGTTTTATTCCTGCTATTCTTTCTTCTGCCTGTCTGTCTCCGTCCAGGCGTAACATGGCACCCATCTCCAGCACATCTTCCAGTTTGTGCACCCCTTTGCTGGCAGTGGCTTTGGGATCCAGCAGTATAATCTCTTTTAATGACGGCAACTCTTGGCTCAGGTTTAGTATCCTATCCTGAAGTAGCTCAGTCTCTACAAAAGTGACCTGGATACCCGCATGATTAATGATGTAAACCAACTCCGCATCTGAAACATCTCTGCCTCTTGGCACGTCGGCAGCCCCGCAGAGCTGCACCCCATAATCAGACAAAATCCATTCAAAACGATTATCTCCGAAAAGACCTACATGATCCCGGGCTTTTACTCCCAGAGAAATTAGGCCCGTGGCAAGATTGAGGCCCTGCTCATACAAATCGCTGTAGGATACCGGACGCCATTTCATTGCGCTTTCTCTAATGGCAAATGCAGGTAAAGGGCCAAACCTCTCTGCCGCAGTCTTGTATAACTGGGCAAGGTTAACGGCTGTGATGCGATGCTTCATATAAATTATGTTAATGGGTACTTTTTTTTAATTGCAATCATTGAATGTGCTTTAACTGGATCTGAGATAAAGACACATCAACATGTAAATATACGTTTAATTAAAAAATTGTTCATTTTCCAATGAGATATTTTTAATTATTTTTAAAATCAAATGACCCATACT
This sequence comes from Bacteroidota bacterium, assembly GCA_007694165.1. Taxonomy (GTDB): domain Bacteria; phylum Bacteroidota; class Bacteroidia; order Bacteroidales; family UBA7960; genus SKVR01. Next base: position 48,003 of record RECE01000238.1, on the reverse strand, counting down.
ATTGCTTAAACAGCTTTGTATGATGCCTGAAGATGGAGTAAAAATGATTAATTAACGATAAAACAATTTTTACTAAAAAACACTCTTTTTCTTCTTGCTTCATGGGAAATGATTATTTTCGACATACAATGACCCAATGAAGAAATCTCAAAACAAATCATTTGATACCCTGTTAGAATATAAATAGTCTTATTTTCACCATGTTTTTAAAGTAATTTGTAAAAACAGCATTTCATGAAAAAAATCGTTTTGTTATTGGCAATAGCATTTTTGTTTTCCCATCAATTGATTTGTGCAAATGATCCGGAACTTCAGCAAAAAATGCGACAACATGTAAGCATACTTGCATCTGATTCGTTGCAGGGCAGAGGTCTGGGCACCCGTGGAGCAGAGATAGCCAGAGATTATATCGTTGCCATGTTTGAGGAAGTGGGTGTAAAGCCGTTTGAACAAATGAATGGTGAATTTTTGCAGCATTTCAGGTTTCGGCAAAACCTTGCCTGGATCGATGGTTGGAATATTGTCGGATATATCGAAGGGTCTGATCCCTTGTTGAGAAATGAATATATTGTATTAGGTGCTCACTGGGACCATCTTGGATACAAAAAACAAGACGGACAAAAAACCATTTATCCCGGTGCAGACGATAATGCTTCGGGAGTAGCAGCCATAATTGAGCTGGCACGTTATTTTTCGGAACATCCCCAATTGCTTCAAAGAAGCCTTATCATTGTTGCTTTTGATGCAGAAGAGAGTGGATTGATTGGCTCAAAGCATTTTGTCAGCAACAGCCCGGTTCCGTTAAACAGCATCAAACTCATGTTTAGTTTAGACATGGTAGGTATGTATGAAGCCAATAAAGGGTTGCACCTCAAAGGAATGGCTTCCATGAAAAATGGTGTGGAATTGGCTGAATCGGTTGCCCCTAATCATACCCTTCGATTGCGGGATACCGGAAGCAAAATTGAGCGCCGCACAGATACTGCCCCTTTTGGTGATAGCGGAATTCCTTCAGTACACGTTTTTACCGGATCCAAATCTCCTTATCACAAACCCGAAGATCAATATCATCTTCTGGACTATGAGGGCATGGTGAAAATTCACAATTATATGAGTGAACTGGTATCCCGGCTTTCTGCGCAACCCGATATTTTGCCCTCACCATCCTTGATAGCGCATGCCACTGCTATGGCAACCGGCACAGGGAATCGCATATCATCAGGAGTGCTGCTAAATGCAGGATCTGGTTTTCACCGCTATGATGATGAATTTTACAGGGCCAACTCTGTATTTGCAGGTTCAGTGGGTTTGTACCTGCAAATTCCTTTAAGCAGGTTTTTTACCCTTCAGCAGGAGCTGCATTATGATTTTAACGGGAGCCGGATGGAAGGAGGAGTCTTCAGGCGTCATTCAGTTGTCATGCCTTTAAATATCCAATTGGGTACACCACGAACGGTGTCCATCCCTGTAAGATTTTACTCTTTTGCCGGACCCTACTTTCGTTACAATTTTGCGGGCAGTGCAGCCGGAAGCACATTGGATTTTGAGATTTACAGTGAACAGGAGTGGGGGTATAGCCTGGGGTTTGCTTTAGAGTTGTTTGGTTTTACTATGGGATACACACAGCGCAGAGCACTTACAGGATTGTTTGAAGACAGCCAGGTAAATGTATTTGACAGCAATGGGTATTTTTCGCTTGGGTACAGGTTCTGAAGCATTGTTGTAAACAACATACTACATCGGTCAGGCAAACATTTCCCGCACTTGCTTCAAGGCAACAATCAGTTGGTCAATTTCACTTCGGGTGTTGTATATAGCCAGTGACACCCGCACGGTTCCCGGTACGCCAAAATGATCCATAACGGGTTGTGCACAGTGATGCCCCGTTCTTACGGCAATGCCCAGTTTGTCAAGTATGGTGCCTGTATCGTAGGGGTGAATGTCGTTAAAAATAAATGAAACGACAGAGGTTTTTTCCGGAGCGGTCCCGATAAACCTGATGTTGTCAAGTGTTTTAAGTTGTTTTACGGCATAATCGAGCAATCTCTGTTCATGGGCTGCAATCTCGTCTATCCTCAGGTAAGAAATAAACTTAATGGCAGCTTCCATTCCCAATACATCGCCCACATTGGGTGTACCTGCCTCAAATTTGAATGGCAGTTCGTTAAAGGTGGTTTTCTCAAAAGTCACCTCTTTGATCATTTCTCCACCTCCCTGGTAAGGAGGCATCTGGTTGAGCCAATCTTCCTTTCCATAAAGAACTCCAACACCCATGGGGCCATACAATTTATGGCCGGAGAAGCAGTAAAAGTCACAGTCAAGATCCTGAACATCCACCTTGATATGCGATAATGCCTGGGCTCCGTCTATGAGCACTGCTGTATTGTTTTCATGGGCCAGCCGGGTTATTTCTTTTACAGGGTTGATGGTGCCCAGTGAGTTGCTGACATGTGTAACAGCCACCAGGCGTGCTTTGGGGCCAAGCAGTTTTTTGTAGGCTTCCATGTCCAGCACTCCATCATCATCTATTGGGATTACCTTAAGTATAGCACCGTAATCTTCACAGGCAATCTGCCAGGGAACAATATTGGAGTGGTGCTCCATGGCAGAGATGATGATCTCATCTCCTTTTTTTACAAACTTTTTAAAGAAGGAATGAGCTACCAGGTTGATGGCCTCTGTGGTGCCACGGGTAAAAATGATTTCGTGATTGAACGCCGCGTTGATAAACATCTGAACGGTATTGCGTGCTTCTTCATACGCTTCTGTAGCCTGCTGGCTCAGAAAGTGTGCTCCGCGATGAATGTTGCTGTTTTCCCGGCTGTAATATTGCAATATTCTTTCGATTACTGCCTTGGGTTTTTGGGTGGTTGCTGCATTGTCAAAATAGATCAGAGGTCTTTTGTTGACCTCCTGGTGCAGGGCCGGAAATTCTCTTCGAAGCTGTTCAGTGTTAAATGGCATTGGTATTAAAGTTTGCTTACGTCGATGTTAAATACGGTGGGTTCCTTGGTGTTGCAGTGAAGCACACACTGGTCGCAGATAGAAAGTTCCCCTTTCAGGCGTTTTTCTACCAGTTGGTCAATTCTCTCTCTCAGCGGGGTGATGGCAATGCGCTGCACTACTTCTCCGGCAAAAGCATACATAAGCAGTTGTCTTGCTGTACGTTCGCAAAGGCCCCTGGTGCGCAGATAGAACAATGCCGCCGGGTCAAGTTGCCCAACAGTAGCGCCGTGGCTACATTTTACGTCGTCAGCATAAATCTCAAGTTGTGGCTGGGCATTGGCTTTGGCTTCGTCTGTAAGGAGGATGTTTTTATTATTCTGGTAGGCCAGCGTTTTCTGTGCTTCCCTTCGTACCATGATTTTGCCACTGAAAACGGCGGTAGCTTCGTCATCCAGAATTCCTTTGTACAACTGTTCGCTCTGGCAGTTGGGTGCGGCGTGATCAACCAAAAGCTGATTATCTACATGCTGGTTGCTGTCAACAAGATACAACCCGTTGAGCACAGTATTGCATTGAGGTTCTTCAAGTTCCACATTGATAATGTTTTTTGTAAAACCTCCATTAAGAATTAATGCATGAGAGCTTAGGTTGCTTTGTTTTTTCTGTTTGAAAAATGCATTGTGGATAACTGCTGAATTGTGCCCCTTGTTTTGAATCTTGTAAAAATCAAGAGTGGCTTCTTTTGCCAGGAAAGTTTCTGACAAGCCATTGGTTAAACTTACATTGTGGGTAAGAGAATGATCGCAATGCACCAGGGTAAGTTTGCTTCCCTGCTCCTGTATTACAAGATGCCTGGGATGAATCATCAGGGGTTCAGCTGAATCAATGATATTAATAATCTGTATGGGCTTTTCTACTTCCACACCTTCGGGGACATAAATAAATACGCCATCCTGGAAGAACGCAGTGTTAAGTGCTGCCAGGCCGGGTTGGTGTAAATTGGCCGTAGTACCGAGATGTTTTTCAACCAGTTCAGGATAAACTTCCATGGCTTTGGCCAGGCTCCCTATGATGGTGCCGTTACTTAAAGTAGTAAGCGGTGCATTTTGATAAACGTACCAGCCATTAAGAAGTGTGATGCTGAAAGTATCCAGGTCATAGACATCGCAAGAGAATATTTTGTCAATATCAAACGGACGACTCTGGTTGGAAAAGTCGAAACGGTAGGGTGCATGAAAAAGAGGATCAAGATTGGTGAACCTCCAGTTTTCGGTATGGGTATCAGGAAAACCATTGGCTTCTACCACTTCAATGGCTTTTTGTCTCAGCGCAGTGATGGCTTTGGGTTCAGAGGCAACAATGGTTGCAAAATTTTCTCTGAACAGATTTATCATCAACAGTTCTGAGGTTATGTTTTGGGTAATATCAGGCATTTTCTAAATGTTTGTTGTTACATGGGTTCTTCAATTCCCGCTTCTTTTCTAATCCATTCATATCCCTTCTCTTCCAGCTCCAGGGCCAATTCTTTTCCTCCGCTTTTTACAATACGCCCATCAAAGAGAACATGCACAAAGTCAGGGACAATGTGTTCGAGCAGACGCTGATAGTGCGTGATTACAATGGTTGCGTTTTCAGGTTTTCTGAGTTTGTTTACTCCGTTGGCAACAACTTTCAGTGCATCAATATCCAGTCCTGAGTCGGTTTCATCAAGGATGGCAAGCTTTGGCTCAAGCATGGCCATCTGGAAAATTTCATTCTTTTTCTTTTCACCTCCTGAAAATCCTTCATTCACCGATCTGTTGGTAAGTTTGGAATGAATCTCTACAAGCTTCTTCCGCTCTTCCATAAGCTTCAGGAATTCTGCTCCACTCAGAGGGTCCAGATCATGATATTTCCTTCTTTCATTGATGGCGGTGCGCAAAAAGTTGGCCATGCTTACACCGGGAATTTCTACCGGATATTGAAACCCAAGAAAAATCCCTTCGCGGGCACGGATTTCAGGCTCCATGTCAAGCAAGTCCTTGCCCATGTAGGTTATCTGGCCTTCATCAATATCAAACATATCCCTGCCTGCAATTACAGATGCCAGGGTGCTTTTGCCGGTTCCATTGGGACCCATTATCGCATGGACCTCCCCGGCATTTACTTCTAAATTGAAATTTTTTAATATGGGTTTTCCATAAATGGAAACCGAAAGGTTTTTTATACTTAACATGGTTTTTATACTTTACCGTTATCGATCATGCTTTTTATCCGCTCGAGGTTGGATGAATATTTCTTGAAAAACTGTTGGGCAAATTCATTGAATGCAGAATCGTCAAACTCCTCCAGTTCTTCTATCAATACAATTACCCTGACATCTTTCAGATTCATATCCTTAAGGTCAGCAAAATGCTTGGTTGGGATCGGAATTTTATTGTTTTCAATTTGTGATTTAAAGGCTATTGATTTCATATTGTAAAGCTTTATTAATTGGTTTGTATTAGTTAACCTACACTTCCTTCCAGGCTTATGGATAATAGTTTTTGGGCTTCTACGGCAAATTCCATGGGGAGCTTGCTTAAGACCTCTTTAGCGTAGCCGTTGACAATAAGCCCAATGGCACCTTCCAGATCGATTCCCCTTTGCAGGCAATAGAAAAGTTGATCGTCAGATATTTTGCTGGTAGTTGCTTCATGTTCCACTATGGATGATCGGTTTCCTACCTCAACATAGGGAAATGTATGAGCACCGCACTGATCACCCAGCAGCAATGAATCGCACTGGGAGAAGTTCCTGGCATTTTGGGCATTGCGGGTGGTTTTGACAAGGCCGCGATAGCTGTTGTTGCTACGTCCGGCTGAAATGCCTTTGGAAATGATTGTGCTCCTGGTATTGTTTCCCAGGTGGATCATTTTTGTTCCGGTATCAGCCTGTTGCATATTATTGGTAACGGCTACAGAATAAAACTCTCCAATGGTATTATTTCCCAAAAGCACTACGCTGGGATATTTCCACGTGATTGCAGAGCCGGTTTCGACCTGTGTCCAGGAAATTTTAGAGTTGTCTCCTTCGCAGATACCTCGCTTGGTTACAAAGTTGTACACTCCACCTTTGCCTTTTTTGTCTCCCGGCCACCAGTTTTGTACGGTGGCATATTTTACAACAGCATCTTTTTTGGCAATAATCTCTACAATGGCAGCGTGAAGCTGGTTTGTATCGCGCATTGGCGCTGTACATCCTTCCATGTAGCTCACATAACTGCCTTCTTCGGCTACAATCAGGGTTCTTTCAAACTGCCCTGTATTGGCGGCATTGATGCGGAAATAGGTGGACAGTTCCAGCGGGCATCTTACCCCTTTGGGAATGTAGCAGAAAGATCCATCACTGAATACGGCTGAATTGAGGGCTGCGTAGTAGTTGTCAGTATAGGGTACAACTGACCCCATATGCTTTTTAATAAGCTCTGGATGTTTTTGAACCGCTTCACTGAAAGAACAAAAGATGATACCCTTTTCTTCCAGCGTACTGCGAAAGGTTGTGGCTACCGAAACACTGTCCATTACTGCATCTACGGCAACTCCTGCCAGTTGTTTCTGCTCATTAAGCGGAATGCCCAGCTTTGCGAAGGTTTCCAGCAGTTCGGGGTCCACCTCGTCAAGGCTCTCGTATTGTGGTTTCTTTTTGGGCGCCGAATAATATATGATATCCTGAAAATCTATAGGTGGATAGTGTATGTGGGCCCACTTGGGCTCTTTGAGTGTCAGCCAGTGACGAAAAGCCTTCAACCTGTATTCAAGCATAAACTCAGGCTCCTTCTTTTTGGCGGATATAAATTGAATGGTATCCTCTGTAAGGCCTTTGGGTGCCTGATCCATTTCAATATCCGTGTAAAACCCATACTTGTATTCACTCTGGGTTACCTCGTCTAGTATGTCATTGCTTTTATCTTCTGCCATGGGCAATTGTGGTTTATGTGTGTAAGCACCAACAACAAACTGCGTATAATGTTGGGGGGCATTATTTTTATTTAGAATGATTTTAAATTAGAGTGCAAATATACTAAAGACCTTGTACATTTCACAAGAAAACACACAACTGTTTTCTGATGAAATTTGCCTGGGCACCGAGCACTCAAAAGGAAATGAATAGTCTCAATCATGCAAGTTCCATTTAACCAATCACTTAAATCAATTTTATTCGGGTGAAGCCGAATACATACATTTGGCATGATTCATCCCTGATGCAGCGATTAACACAACCTCTTTTGAAATGATATTGAAAAGTGAGCAATTCTCATAAGAATGGAAGTTGAGGGTGGTATCTTGAAATAAGAATGGGTTATAACATGATTATTCATCACATTATAACCCATTGTATCATAACAGAAGGGCGGGGCCCTTCCGGTTAAGTTGCGGATTAACCTACATTGGTATTTTCATTAACAATGAGCTTGAACCCTTTTCCATGCACATTGAGCAGCTCCACATTGGAATCTCTTTTGAGATACTTTCTGAGTTTTGCAATGTAAACGTCCATACTGCGCGCATTGAAATAGTTGTCGTCGAGCCAAATCTTTTTCAGTGCCAGCGATCTGTCGAGCACCTCATTGGTAAAGTCGCATAACATTTTCAGCAGCTGAGCTTCTTTGGAAGTAAGCTTTTGCTCCTCGCCTTTAAATGCCAGAATCTGACGAGAAAAATCAAAGGTGTAATCTCCGATATGAAAGAATGTTTTTTGCGAGTTGGATGCATCGTCAAGGTTGGCACGCCTTATAATAGCGTTGATACGCAGCAGTAGCTCCTCCATGCTGAAAGGCTTGGTGAGGTAGTCATCAGCACCGATTTTTAGTCCTTCAATAATATCCTCCTGCATAGTTTTAGCAGTAAGGAAAAGGATAGGGACTTTTTTGTCGATTTTGCGTATGTCTTTCGCCAGAGTAAATCCATCTTTTTCGGGCATCATTACATCAAAAATGCAGAAATCAAAAGATTCTTTCAAAAACATATTTTGAGCTTCAACTCCGTTTACTGCCAGTTTTGCCGGAAAGCCTTTGGCTTCCAGAAAAGCTTTAAGAATGGTTCCCAGGTTGGGATCATCTTCTGCAAGTAAAATTTTAATTTTCTTATTCTCCATTATAAAACCTCCTAAAGTTATTGTTCATTTTTCTAAGATGCTACTATTCAAACCCGAAAGGTATAAATACACTGAAAGTTGATCCTTTTCTGATTTCACTTTCCAGGTTGATATGTCCGCCGTGCAGCTCTACTATTGTTTTTACGTAACTCAAGCCGAGCCCAAAACCTTTCACATTATGCACATTTCCTGTGGAAATTCGGTATAAAGTATCGAAAACCTTACTTTGATTTACTTTGCTTATACCCATTCCTTTATCACTAACATGAATCAATATGCCCTTGTTCACATTCTCCGTAGAGATTTTTATTTCCGGGCTTTCATGCGAGTATTTTATGGCATTGTCAAGCAGGTTAAAAATAACATTGACCAAATGTACCTTGTCGGCCTCCACAAAGCTAAATTCGGCTGCCAGCTGAGTGGATATCTTTCCATGTCTTGACTTTAACTGAAGATCGATTTTCTTTATGGCATCTTCAATAACATCATGCAAATTAAAACCTATTTTGTTTAAACGCAACTTGCCCTTTTCTAATTGTGCTGTTTGCAATACTTTTTCTGCCATCATTCCCAGCCGTTCGTTTTCTTCATTTATTACATTGATATAGTTTTGATACAATGTTTCAGATTTTTGAACGTCTTTGTCTCTAAGTGCCTGGCAAGCAAGCGAAATGGTAGAAATAGGCGTTTTTAACTCATGAGTCATATTGTTAATGAAGTCATTTTTTATCAAAGATAATTTCTTTTGACGAAAAATCGTAATAATTGTGTAAGTAAATGAACTAATAATGACCAGAATAAAGATGGTAGAGATGGCCGACATTATATTCATCTGGGTCAGCAGATAGGTTTTTTGATTGGGAAAATGCAACAGCAAAAATTCCGGGTTGGCAAAAAGTACATTAGGATAAAGGCTATAAATGTAGTTTGACTCCATCAGCTCTCTTGTATATCCGCCGGTTCTCTCAGCCAATAAAATATTTTTATTATAGTCATATATGCCAAACTCAAAGGGTATTTTAATCCCTTTCATTTCAAGTTCTGTTTTAATAAGCGAATCCAGGGTCATTCGGCTGGCCTCAGAAGAAGAGCTCAAAAGAAAGTTGTTGGAAAACAAATCATCAAAAATCTCATTGACGATCTGAGTTCTTTGAAAAAACTCCAGGAAAGGATCATAATTTCCTGCCAGTCGCTGATTTGTAGCATAACCTTTCTGACGGGAATTTCTTTGTTCGTGATGGTTATACACCGTGTCGTAATGTTGAGGAGTGCCTCTGCCGTAAATATCAGAATGAGGACTAAATGGATCTCCCTGCCATCCGGAAAGCAAATCATCTATAGCATGATTTTCCGAATTGACAGCCTTTAGAACATCTCTGTAGTATTCACGGTTTATAGAGTCCAATGCGCTGAAAAACCTGTTGACTTGTCGGTCTTGTTCTTGCTTTCTTACAATGGCATTGGCCATCTCAAGTTTATTGTACTTGTATACGGCTGTGGTAATGGCCTCACTTACTCCCCTGTTGAAATTGGTCTCCTTTACCGCAAGTGCATTGCTGATCCAATAAAGCTGAATGCCGATAAGCCCAACCAAAGAGATGGTGATGACTACTATGACGAATATGATGACATTTTTCTTCATGAACAGTGTTATACAAGTCAGGTTACATTTGGTTGAAGTTGCTAAAATTACAAACTCTAAGAGGCTTATGTTCAGTTTTTAACATAGTTTAATGCGATATTTTACCTTTATTTTCAGCATCTTTCTCAAGTGGTTGATTTTGCGATGTTTATATTGACCGTTGCAACATGTTAAACTGAATTAACTTCAATTAACGTTTTTTGGATGTGCATATAAGTAATTTCCGATACTTTTGTTGTTAAGGCAAACAAACATTAATAGACCAATAGTTTTATTGGTTTTACAGTGTATTAGTTTTTGTGGTTATTTAATTGTGGATTGAACCGGTTGGTGTGGTTACCAGCCGGTTTTTTTTTGTGGCCGGATTTTATACATAACGAGAATGTATGGAGGCAATTTTCATCCGGGTGAAACAATGTGTGTAAATAATAAAGCAGATGCAAAAAAAACATTTTTTTGCATCTGCCGTTGCCTTTTACAGTCCCGATTTAGAAGGATCGAATGCTTTGGGCCTTAATCAGAATCTTTCTGTTACTTTTTTCCAGTCAACAATTTTCCAAAACTCCGTTACATAATCTGGCCTGCGATTCTGGTAATCGAGATAATAGGCATGTTCCCAAACATCGCAGGTTAGTAAAGGGGTCTTACCATCGCGCATAGGGTTTTCCGCATTGGGTGTTTTGGTAATTTCAATCTTGCCATCCTTGTTCTTTACCAACCATGCCCAGCCGGATCCAAATTGTGTTGCGGCTGCTTGTGCAAACTCTTTTTTAAAATTGTCGAAAGAACCAAAAGATTCTTTGATTGCCTCCATCAACTTTCCTTCAGGTTCGCCACCACCATTGGGCGAAAGACAGTTCCAGTAAAAGGTGTGGTTCCATACCTGGGCTCCGTTGTTGAAAATCACTCCGTCAGATTTCATAACGATCTCTTCCAGGCTGCTGTTTTCAAATCCGGTTCCCTCGATTAACTCATTGAGTTTGTTAACGTAAGTCTGGTGATGTTTCCCATAATGAAAACCAATGGTTTTCTCACTGATAATTGGCTCTAATGCATTGAATGCATATGGTAAAGCCGGTAAAATGTGTGCCATAAGTGCTTTTTTTTAAAATGAAACATATTCACCAAAGGTAAATAAAAACGAGGCTTTTAACAAGTTTTAATCGGCATACTCGTGCCTTTTTTGTATTTTTAAACTTTCTGTTTTGCACAAGAGTATGTATGGGTAATGTTGTATATTGACGGTCAGAAGCGCTGTTGAAATTTATTTCCAAAATCAGCCCTTACCCATTGCTCAATAAGGAGAGTGCCAATATTTACCTGGATGGGCTATTTCAGAAATACTGTACTCATGATTCTTATTTTAATCGTGTTAAGCTCTTATTCAAAACTGTAAACCAGAATTTCCATACTAATCTAAATTCCATATAACAATGAATATCAGGGTAACAAGAATTGTAACTTTAAGTGTGTTTGTGCTTTCTCTGCTCATGTACTCCTGCGGGACCTCCTCCGAAGAGCGGCGTCAACAAGAAATTGAAGATAGTTTGCGTCTTGAAAAAGAACGTCGGGAGTTGCTTGATAGAGCTAACAGGATGTTCCAGACCGATACTTTAAAAGGAGAAGGGAAAGCGGAAGGGGAGGAGCTTGATTAAGGGATGGTAAAACATGATTGTATCTGTTCAGTATTGGACGGTTGTGTGCGGTTTTGTAACTAATTTTTACAATCTGGTAAGCAGCAGGTTTTCTCAATACTCATACAATCAGTAAGTAATGATGCTTTGCACAAAATTTGATAAAGATTCGTTAATCTCAATTATCGATGTACCAATCTTTTACAAAATGGAACAAGCTTCAGTTGTCTTTTTTTTATTGCTTCTTGTAAGTTTTATCATTTCGTTGTTTGCCTGATTTTTATCATGCAAACCTGCTCCTGTTGACAATGTTTGTCTTCGGCACTAATATCTGATGGGATCGAATCCTTTACCATATACACCCATTACATTGGATATGGAGATAAAAGCTTCCGGATCGATTCTTTTGATGGTGCGGAAAATAAGGTTGCTTTCATGGCGCCGTACTACCACCATTAAGATGCAGCTTTCTGATTTGCTGTACCATCCCTTGCCATTGATAAGAGTTACGCCTCGCCCTATTTCATTGGCAATTTGTTCGGCTATAAGCTCATGCTCTTTGCTAAATATAAACATTTGCACACTCTGACGATGCCCCATCAGCACCATGTCGATAGAATAAGAGGCCACTGCCATAAACACGAATCCATAAACCAGGATTTCCACAGACTGAAATAGAAGGTAAGAACTGGAGATGATCAATACATCCATGTAAAGAATTAATTTGCCTGGACTGATGTTGCGGTATTTGTTGATGATCATGGCAATAATGTCAGTACCCCCGGTGCTGCCACCCTGCGAAAAAACAAGTCCTACACTGGCTCCTCCCATCATCCCTCCGATAATGGTTGCCATAAACCGGTCAGAAACAAATGGCTCGGAAATGTATTGCTGCAAAACACTTAAAAAAATTGAGATTACAATAGTCCCATATATGGTGCGAATGCCAAAAGGTAGTCCCAGGCTTTTTATGCCAATGATTATCAAAACGATATTGATAAGAAAAAATGTTACTCCCACAGGAAATCCTGTTGCATAATACACCAGCGCGCTCAATCCTGTAACACCGCCTCCAACTATTTCAGAGGGTAAAATGAAGGCCGTCCATGCCAGTGCATTGATAAACAAACCCAGAGTAATTATAGAGTAGCTCTTTATGGAACTCCAAATGGGATACTGAAATTTTTTTAGCTTCATAATATATTAACAATAAAAACGTTAGGCATAATGTGGGTTTTCTTCTTTAGGGATGCAAAAGTAGTAAATCGCAATGAATTTATTGATAAGAATTTGTTAAGCTTTTGTATTCATGAAGACTCATTGGAAAGCCTCCCAATTGGGTCAGAAAGAAAACTTTAAAAATCCCTAAGGGTTAGATAGCATCGATTTTTTTTCGTACTTTTGAAGATCGTGATGTATTTATATACCATTATTAAACGATACACGTTTATTTACCAAATTACCGGTACTATGAAAGCAAAGATTTTATTTGTAGCAGTCCTGTTATTCAGTTCAGCTTTATTAGCTGCCCAAAGTTCTGACTCTTCAGATTCGGGCTTGCTGTCTGGAGATTATAGTGTATTGAATAGCCAGCCAGACTTCGGGATGCAATTTGGAACCTCCTTTACATCAGGTTTCGGCGGTGGCTCGCTGTTTTCACAGTCTTTCGCCCCCCATATGAAGTTCAGACCGGGGCAAAATTTCAGTCTGGTGGTGGGAAGCGTTTTTTCTACCGGCTCCTTTGGCGGGAGTTCTCCGTTTGGTTTCCAGGGTGAAGCAGGTACCCCTGACAGAATGTACTCCACAACTGTTTATGCCCTTGGGGCCTATCAGGTCAATTCAAGGCTCGTTATTACAGGAGGCGCATGGGCCGAAAGAAACAATATGGATATGATGTTTGCTCCTGCTATGAATCCCCAGGCCTTTGATATCAATCCCCGCGGGATGATGATGGGAATGGAGTATAAAATAACAGAGAACCTTAGGTTTGGTGCCGAAATTAATGTTTCCCAGGGCTACACCCCCTTCAATCCCTACATGCAGCAAAGGTCCTTCCAGTCAAGTCCTTTTCACAGAAGAAACCCCTGGTAACCCATTCAAATGACAGCCCATTCAAATGATAGCTTTTCCGGGTTGTCATTTTCTCTTTTTTAATCATGCTGACGACTTTTTTGATGCGCTATTGTATCAGACCTGTATGAAAATGGTCTCACATTTTGTGTCGAGCTGTTAAAACTCAATGAGGTTGAAGAGCTATTGGCCACTATTATAATGACATCATCAGGGATTATGAGCCCGAGAAATAAGTTTACCTGCGTGAATGTATCCTTGCCTGAAATATGTAAACGTTTGTTTGTAAGGCTTTAACGTGACTTTTTATTACATGTTCTCGTGGTGGTATATCGGTAAGATAATAATGGAAGCATTTGGATTAGTTAAAAAAATAAATTTCAATAAAATACTTTGTTATTTACCGAATTATTAGTACTTTGGAGTGCTGAAAATTTTAATCATTTTTTGGTTGTTTTTATTGGTTAATGTTGTTTTTGTTTTGGTGGTTAAAAGGCAATAGGCGGGTGCAGGGCTCGCCTTTTGTTTGACCACCAAAATTGTTTTAACCGCCAGGGAGCTGAAAAAAGTGTTAAGATGATTTAACTTTTCTCCATGCCCAGATCTATTCTCCAATCTTTTTATGCATTTGCCGAAACACTGCTCCCCCATCAGGTGTCATGGTTGCTGAAAACGCACCAGCTAAAGGATGCACAAAAAATTTCCATCCTGAAGATTCTTCACCACAATCTGAACCAACCCCACAAACCACTTGCTTTTCCGGTAAATATTGATAAGCGGAAGTATTCCTATATGAAAAAATGGATTCCTTCCAGGCTGGAAAGTGTAGATGTGGATGTTTTTTATGAATGGCTCTGTGAAATGGACAGGAAGATAATGACAGATGCGCTTTCGTTGAAAGATGAAAAAGAAATTATTCAGTATGTGAAAAATTACTCCCATCCCACCTATTATTTTCTTCGTTTTTATGAGCTGATGCAAAACTACAGGCATTTTCTCATAATCAGGGTACGTCATGATAATTATCAGGTAATAAGTGAGTTCCTGCAAAAACATGAAAGTGAATACAGAAAAGGGCAGGCTGTTTATCAGCAGCTTCATGATGCAACCCACGATATTGTTTCCCAATACAAATTCATGGGAGAAAACAGCCGCGTGTGGGAGGAAAAGTTGATTGCAGTTTTTGAAGATGAAACCCTCGACGGCCTCAACCGATATTTTGCTATTGTTAGGCTTACCTTTTTGTATTATGTATATAAAGAGTATGGGCGATTGCTGGAACTGTTTGACAAGCTCGATGTATTGTTTGAAAAGGGGAGTCTCTATTCTCCAAGAATTCTGGTGAATTACTATGGTAACAGGCTGCTGGTGCATGCCCGGGAGAATGATTTGGCCAAAGCGCAATATTATGGTTATTTGTCCATAAGATACAAAAGCAATGACTTTCTGCAATATCTCAACAACCTCAGTGCTGTGCTCATGCGCGACGGGAAACACCGTGAAGCGCTTGGCTTGCTCTCCCGGAGTTTCCCCGATTTTAAGAAAACCCTCAGTTCCCATAACCGCATAGGGTTTGCCTCCTTTTATATCCAGGCACTTATACGCAACAAAAAGCCGCTTGAGGCAATCAGTTACGCTGCCGGATTCCTGGACAATCACCGCGACGATATCCTCCAAAACCGATGGCATATCTTTTTCACCTCCTATGCTTATGCTTTGCTGGAAGCAGAAAACTACAGCAAAATTCTTTCTGTGGAAAAAAAGTTTAATCTGCTGGCCCGGGAAGAGGCATACCGCAAAAAAGCCGGGTATATACCTTCGTTTATCTGGATATACGAACTGGCCCGGTACAAAGAACTTCTCATTACATCCGCCCAGCTGTTCGAATCTCTCTATGAAACCAGCCTTGCATATGTGCCTGATAAACACAAATTCAGACTTATGAAAGAGATGTGTACAGAACTTAAAGGTCACGAGCCTGAAACTTTTCAGCAACTATTCGACAGGCTATTCAAGCATCCTTCTTATAAAGTCACACCCCGATATATGGCCTGAAAAGTACTGAAAACAAATGTATAGAGCGATTTTATAGGCAAAAAAGATTATTAAGTCGCACTCATAAAATATACTTTTGCGGTTTTTTTAGGGCTTCCACTGTATTTTATTTGCAATCGATTGAGTTATCGGGAAAACTCCTGGTAAATCACTAATAGATGCTGGTTCTTCATTGTTTTAAACTTTGCTGAATGGCAGAAAACACGATTGTAAACTGAGTAAAACAAAAAAATATGCAATACAAGGAAGTCTGTATAGTGTCGGCAGTGCGCACACCCATTGGCAATTTTGGAGGTGGTCTTGCTTCGTTATCGGCAGTTGAACTGGGAGTACATGCAGCAAAAGAAGCCATTAGCAGGGCCGGCATCAGTGCCGATTTGGTGGATGAAGCTTTTGTCGGAAACATTCTGTCTGCCGGTGAGGGCCAAAACGTTGCCCGTCAGATTGCTGTAAAATCAGGCGTTAAACAGGAAGCACCTGCAACCACTATCAATCAGTTGTGTGGCTCAGGGCTCAGAGCCGTTTGTATGGCTGCTCAGAGCATCATGCTGGGAGAAAATGAAATTGTACTGGCCGGTGGTTCTGAAAGCATGAGCAATTCTCCCTACCTGCTTCCCAAAGCACGCTTTGGCTATAAAATGGGAAATGCAGCTATGGTTGACAGCATGATTCATGATGGACTCACCGATGCATTCTTTAACTATCATATGGGAGTAACGGCAGAAAACATTGCCGAAAACTGGAATCTGACCCGCGAAGAACAGGATAAGTTTGCCCTGAATAGCCAGCGTAAAACCGAACAGGCTGTCTCCAAAGGTAGATTTGATGAAGAAATAGTAAAGGTGGAAATCGTTCAGAGGAAAAAAACGCTGGTTGTTGATAAAGATGAGTTTCCCCGGCAATCACTGACCATAGATCAACTTGCCGGCTTAAAGCCTGCATTCAAAAAAGAGGGAACTGTTACTGCCGGTAATGCCAGTGGTATCAACGACGGAGCGGCCATGGTAATCGTTATGAGTGTTGACAAAGCCCGCGAACTGGGGCTGCAGCCGCTGGCAAAAATAAAAGCCTTCGCATACGTTGGACTGGACCCCCAAATCATGGGATACGGACCGGTGGAAGCTACCCGCAAAGCATTGAAAAAGGCCGGAATGCAAATAGAAGATATTGACCTTGTAGAGGCCAATGAGGCTTTTGCTGCCCAGAGTCTGGCCGTGGTTCGCGACCTGAAACTCAACCCCGACATTGTAAATGTCAATGGTGGAGCCATCGCTCTTGGGCATCCCATTGGAGCTTCCGGTGCCAGAGTACTCACTACCCTTCTGTATGAAATGAAGCGTAGAGACAGTAAGACCGGCCTGGCCACACTTTGCATCGGCGGCGGTCAGGGAATCGCCATGATAGTGGATCGGGAATAATCTGCTCGCAGGAACCCCTTTTTTCAAACGTTAGTCAGAAAACATATTAAACTACAGCGAACAATGGAAAGATTCAAAAATAAAACAGCCATCATCACGGGAGGAGCTGACGGAATAGGAAAAGCAGCCGTAGAAAGATTTGCTGCTGAAGGAGCAAGTGTCATTATCTGGGATATGAATGAGGCAAAAGGGCAGGAGACAGCCCTGAACCTTGCCGGTGAAGGACATAAAGTGATCTTTGAAAAAGTAAATACTGCCGATTTTGAAGATGTAAACCGTGCTGCCGAGAAGGCCATAAAAGAATTCGGCCAAATTCATATTCTCATCAACAACGCCGGGATTACCCGCGATGCAACCCTGAAAAAAATGACACCGGATCAATGGCAGCAGGTGATTGATGTAAACCTTAGCGGGGTTTTCTATTGTGCCAAGGCCCTGGGCGTGCACATGATGGAGAATGGTTACGGACGCATCATCAATACCTCCTCTGTAGTTGGGCTGTATGGAAACTTTGGGCAGACCAACTATGTGGCTACCAAGGCCGGCGTAATCGGAATGACCAAAACCATGGGCCGGGAGATGGGCCGCAAAGGTGTAACGGTTAATGCAGTTGCACCCGGATTTATTGCCACCGAGATGGTGAAGAAAATGCCCGAAAACATTCTTCAGGGAATGAGCGACAAAACTCCCACAGGGCGTTTGGGGAAGCCGGAAGAAATTGCTGCAGCTTATGCATTTCTTGCTTCTGATGAAGCTGCCTTTATCAATTGCACTGTATTGAGTGTAGATGGAGGAATCACTATTTAGCTATTACCCCAAACATTGTTTACACATAAAAACTGAATTTGATGCAAAATGCTGTTTTACATTCCATAGGAACATCAGTACCTGACAGGGTCGTGCCTAATTCCTATTTTGATGAACTTCTGGGAGAGCCTGTAAGTGAATGGTTGGAGGAAAATGTACATATTTATGAACGTCGCTGGCTTGAAGAAAACCAGAGTGTTTCGGACCTCGCCGTGGAGGCTGCCCGCAAAGCCCTTGAGCATGGGGGGCTTAAACCCACTGACATAGATCTGTTGATAATTTCTACCGATACACCTGAATATATCTCACCCTCTACGGCCAGTAAAGTGCAGTACATTACGGGTATGACCAATGCCGGCACTTTCGATATCAATACCGCATGTGCAGGGTTTGTAACCGCACTGGATACCGGGGTTAAATACATTCGTTCTGATGAGAATTACCGGTACGTAATGGTGATTGGTGCCTATGCCATGAGCAAATACCTCAACATGCAGGATAAAAAGACGGTAACCTTGTTTGCCGATGCGGCCGGAGCAGTCATCCTGAAATCAGAAAAGAATTCTGAAAGGGGCTATCTTACCTCGCAGCTCATTACCAGGGGGCAGTATTATAACTACATGGGGATTTATGGCGGGGGTTCGTTTTGCCCCACTACCGAGCAGGTGGTAAAGGACAAGGGAAACCTTTTGCAGTTTGTGAAAAAATTTCCCAAAGAGCTCAACCCCGAAATGTGGTCTATGATGGCCAATACCCTTTCCGAACGGATTGGTGTGAGCCCAAAGGAGGTGGACCATTATTTCATGACCCAAATCAACATCAATTCCATATGGGAAACCATGGACAAGCTTGGGGTTGCCCGTGAAAAGGCGCCAACAGTTATGCACCATTATGGGTATACCGGCTCAGCCTGCATTCCACTGGCCCTGGATGCAGCCTGGCGCAATGACAAGCTGAATAAGGGAGACTTGCTCTACTTTATCGGCTCTGGTGGTGGGCTTGCTTTTGCCAGTGCAGCATTTAGGTTCTGATTGCACCGGTTTTGAAACAAATAACAGATATAAAGCGCTTTTGAGCGAAACTTATTATTGATTTTAAACTATGATTTTAGCATCAACATTTACAACAGGAGTTACCGTTTTGCTGGTGGTGTATGCCCTGGTGGTATTGTTTTTTGTGGTTAAAGGGGCAATAAAGATTAAAAACATATCCGACTATGCGGTTGGAAATATTTTGTTTTCGCCCTATGCTGTGGGTTTATCTCTTGCTGCTGCCATGACCAGTGCCGCCACCTTTGTCATCAATCCGGGGTTTATTGCCAATTTTGGCATAAGTGGCGTATTGTCGTATGGAATTGTTTTGCCCATTGCAGCTACCATAAGCCTTATTGTTCTTACCAAGAGCTTTCGCAAGCATGGGCAAACTGTAAAAGCACTTTCGCTGGCGCAGTGGATTGGTACACGCTACCACAGCCGCAATTACTCCTTTTTTATGGCATTGCTGTCCATGTTGCTGATCACTTTTATTGTATTAATCGTTGTGGCCATCGTGAGTGTAATTGCCACAGCACTGGATGCCAATCCGATTTTCGTGTTAACAGGTTTAGTTGTTTTTGTGTTTGGTTATATGATGTATGGGGGTGCCAATTCTATGGTTTACACCAATACTTTGCAGGCATTGGTAATGCTTGTTGTAGGATTTATTTTGCTGTTTTCCGGCCTTGAGCATTTTTCGGAGGGTATCGGCGGTTTTTTTCGAAAACTGGCCGATATTGATCCTTTGCTTGCACAGCCTGTAAATCCTGAAAGTCCGCTGTTTCGCGATTATTATGAAATCATTTTCGCTCAGCTGGTCATTGGGATAGCCATCGTGGTGCAGCCCCACATCATAACCAAATCGTTGCTGCTGAAAAAAGAAAGCGATGTCAATAAATTTCTGTTCACGGCTGTTACCGTTGAACTGATATTTTTCTTTGTGGTATTTGCCGGGCTTTATGCAAGGCTTGCTTTCCCCGATTTAACGCTGGATGGAGTACCCCTGAGAAATGATCAAATCATCCCCACCTACGTGGTCTGGCTTTTTTCTGATACCGGTGTAGGTGCATTTGTGGGGTTGCTGGTAGTGCTGGGTTTGATTTCTGCCGGAATGTCAACCCTGGAAGGTCTCATACAATCGGTTTCTACCAGTATTACTTCCGACATTGTAAAACCCCTGGTGAATAAAGGAATGCTCAAAGATCATCAGCTCATCTTTGCCAATAAAATTGCCATAGTGGGTTTGGCCATGGTTACCTGGGTTATTGCGCGCGATCAGATTCTGAATCCCAATCTGAGTGTTGCCATCCTGGCCCAAAATGGAGTATATGCCTATTTCTCGGCAGCTTTTATCCCGGTGATTTTTGGCATATTCTTTAAAAATATCAGAACTTTTATTCCTTTTACTGCATCAATAACTGCTATTGTGGTGCATTTTACAGTATATTACGGGATGGGAATCATGGTAGAAAGCTGGGGGCTCGATTTAGGTTTCTTTACCAAATTCGTTGTGGGCACGGTAAAGAACCCTGCCATTGCAGCTTCTACTGCCATAGTGGTATCAACGGTTGTTGCCCTGGTTCTGATGGTTTTTGATAAAAATAAAATACAACAATCATGAGCACTTTCGACTGGTTTGGCAAATGGAATATCTACAACCCCTCAAAGGTGGCTGTGGAAGAGTATGAAACCCGCCGAACGCTCACCTACGGGCAGGTGCATCAACTGGGTTCGTATCTGGCTCAATGGCTGATGGAGGATAAGAAACTCAGCAAGGGCGATCGCATTGCTGTGCTGGCTGAAAACTGCCTGGAGTATGTGGCCCTGTTTGCTGCTGCACAGAAAACCGGTTTAATCCTTGTTCCTCTCAATTACAGACTAACTGCCAGGGAAACAGACTTCCTGATCTCTGATTCATCACCCTCCATGGTGATTTATGATGAAAAATACAGCGATAAACTGAGAGATTCCGATCACTTTAAGCGCATTGACCATACTGCCACGCTGACTGAATTTTCGCAGTTCTGCCAGGATTTTCTCTCCGGAAAGAACACTGCAGAATTTGAAAACATCTCCTTTGATGAGAATCATCCCCTTTTTATCATTTACACCAGCGGCACTACCGCTTTCCCAAAAGGGTCGGTTTACACCCACAAAATGTTGTTGTGGAATGCCCTCAATACCGAAATCAGGCTGGATATCACCAGCGAGGACCGGTCGATAAATTGTGCACCACCTTTTCATACAGGCAGCTGGAATGTACTTATGACACCTTTTTTCCTGCATGGTGCATATACCCTGCTTATGCGAAGCTTCAATGCGGATGCCATACTGGAAGCCATTGAAAAGGAAAATATGACCATTTTCTGGGGTGTGCCCACCATGCTGAAAATGATGTCGGACAGCCCGGTGTTTGAAAAAGCCAGACTGGAAAGTATGCGTTACATCATCGTCGGAGGAGAGGCAATGCCTATCCCCCTTATAGAGCTGTGGCACAACCGTAAAATTGCTATCCGGCAGGGTTACGGCCTTACGGAGGTGGGCCCTAATGTTACATCCCTCAATCATTCCGATGCCATTCGCAAACAGGGATCCATTGGTACGCCCAATTTCTTTTACGAGGTAAAGCTGGTGGATGAAAAAGGGGAGGAGCAAAAAGGAGCCGCCACAGGCGAATTACTGCTCAAAGGACCCAATGTTACACCCGGATACTGGAACAATCCCGAAGCCACCCGCGTTACCATAAAAGACGGCTGGTTTCATACCGGAGATCGGGTAAGGAGAGATGAAGAAGGTTTTCTTTTTGTGGTAGATCGGATAAAAAACATGTACATCTCCGGAGGGGAGAATGTATATCCGGCGGAAGTAGAGTACCTTTTACGCCAGCACCCTCAAATCGATCAGGCTGTGATAACGGGTGTACCCGATCCCAAATGGGGCGAAACAGGCAAGGCATTTATCGTGCTGAAGAAAGATGGCCAGCTCAGCAAAGAAGAGACCTGGGAGTATTGCCGTAAAAACCTGGCCAAATATAAGACACCGGGCCATATTGTGTTTCTGGATGAAATGCCAAAAAATGATGCCGGG
This sequence comes from Bacteroidota bacterium, assembly GCA_007694165.1. Taxonomy (GTDB): domain Bacteria; phylum Bacteroidota; class Bacteroidia; order Bacteroidales; family UBA7960; genus SKVR01. The sequence continues at coordinate 26,195 of RECE01000238.1, read as the reverse complement.
AAAATTGACCGCAAAAAACTAAAAGATTTTTAACCCTGCAAATGAATGATGGAAATTCACAAAAACAACAGAAGTTCACCATGAAATTTGCGATTTTATTTTACTCAATCATTATTAACAACTAAAACCTCACAATTATGAAAAAGAAAAATTTGTTTTCGCTGGCCCTTATGCTTATGGCCGCTGCTATGCTTAGCTTTACCGCTTGTGGAAAAGATGATGATGAAGATCCCATTGTAGAAGATCCAATTCCCGAAGGTTTGATAGGCAACTGGGTTTCTGAAGGAGAAAATGTTGCTCCTCTTCTGGTGCAATTTAATATTGCCAAAATCATTGCCCTATTTGATGAAAACGGAACTTATCTTGTAGAATCTTATGATCCTGATGGTGTTAAGACCGAACTGGTTGGCACTTATGTAATGGAAGAATCCGCAGTAGCGGACATTTGGAACATCACTTTATCGCAAAGTTCCCCCACATCTCTCACCAGTGAAGGTATTTTCCAGATCATTGAAGCAGAAAATGGCCGGGAAATGAAATATGAAGTGGTACAGACAGACCCAAGTCTTGGCTTTGCTCCTCCTACAGCTGCAGCTGGTTTTGGCAGCACAGGTGGAGGTGTTTTTGGTCAAACCAACGTTCAGTATTATATCGAGATTGCAGAATAACATTATCATCATGATTTATAGTTAATTCAGAGGTTGTCCAAAGTATGAAGTCTCATATATCCCAAACTATGGGCAATCTCTGATTTAAGAACCATGTCTATATTGAACCTAAAAACCCCGAAATATGAAAAATTATTTTTTGCCCGGGCTATTCATGAGTTTGGTTTTGCTGTTTTCAGCGAACGGTTTTGCCCAGCAATCGGCAAGGGTATTTGATACGGAGGTACCGGGAGAGCCCAACAAAGAGTTCCAGTTTCTTGCTTTTTATATCAACCAGGGAGTATCATCGAACTTCTATCCTCAGAATGAGTTTTTGCGTGGGCAGGTGCTGGGGCGCATGTTTGGCCGTAATTCAGTAATGACCAGTGATACTGCCTCTACAGCTTATATAGAGCAGCGACTGATTCCTTTCTTTATTTACCAACCCAGCCTCTTTGATGGCAAGGCCATTCTCAGAGCCGTTTTTGAAATAGACTGGACCTGGGGTGATGTGTCTTATGGGGCCGGACCCAACCAGGGGGGGGCTGTTTCGGGGCATCAGGTAAACCTTCAGACACAGAATATCGAAATTGAGTACATTCCCGTGCCAGGGTGGTCCATTAATCTGGGTTTGCAGCGCATGTTTGACAACCCTTACAATCCCTACCGCACGCTCGGCGACAAAATGCTGGAAAATGGTTTCCGGATGACGTATTTCGGAACCCATGCCGTGGGAGTAACCCTTTATAGAAATGCCGATTTTCACCGGTTTAAAGCAGGTTTTTTCAAATTCTATGAAAATGATATTTTCAAGGATGATGATGTGAACATGTATGAGTTTCAGTATGAAAGAAACATCAACAGGTTGTGGCGTGCAGCATTGTCATCTCACTACGTAAGAGATCGCGGTAATGGCCGTGGTGGTGTTTCCATCCTCGGACAGGGGCTCAATTCACAACTAACAGAGTACAACGGTGTTTTCAGGTTTAAATTTGGAAATGCTCCTTATGAGGCCGATGTGGTTTGGCTGGGAACACACTTCTCCCGAAATGCCGACTACATGATTGACCGGTTTTTTCTCAATGGTTTTTTCAATTACAACCTTGGGGTAGTCAATGTATTGCGTGAGGCAGGATGGAGAAAAGGTGCCGATATCGGAGGTTTTGCCACCAATCTGCGCATGGGTTACCGCTACGGACAAACCCTGCAGGATCGGTTTACTTTTGACTTGATGTATACTTCGGGCGATGACAACGGACTGGATGATCGCCGCTACAGTGGTGTAATGACAGGAAACACATGGGCCGCACCCGGTGGCTTTTTTATCAACTCCGGTGCTTACCTGCTTTTTCCTCATGCCAATGTGGTTAACCGTTTCACACCCGTTATTGCCGACTTATCAAACATTGGGTATGGCTTTACCGGGGGTACCTTCAACTATTCCAAAGGGTTAATTCCCCACCGGCTGCATGCCAAAGTGGGCACTGCTGCTGCAGTGAGCAATGCCACGCCCATTGGCGGAGGAAACTTTATGGGTGTAGAAGCCAACGCAGGAGTGGTTTTCAATCTTGGACCATTTATGAGCTTTGAGCTGCATGGCGCACACCTGTGGCTGGGCGACTTCTTCGACAGTGCCGATGACAGGTACGGTGTGGCTGTTAATGGTGGAGTGCAGGGAGAAAGACCTGCAAATCCATGGACGGTTTTCGTGGTTTACAAATGGCTGATGTTTTAACTAATCCCTAAATGCTATGCGAAAAATATTTTTCCCCATTATGATAACTGCAGCACTGATGCTATTTAACAGATGTGAAACCATGAACCCTGCAAACTGGCACCCCTACAGCGACATACAGCCTCTTTCCTCCTTTATGGAACTGGACTACCCGTATGATATACAACGTGTGGAATTGCCAGGTGGTGAGACCATTGCATATATCGACGAGGGGCAAGGAAAACAAACACTGCTTCTTATTCATGGATTGGGCAGTTATCTGCCCGCCTGGAAAAAGAATGTCCCCGAACTGAGCAAACATTTCAGGGTTATTGCCATCGATCTGCCTGGCTATGGAAAATCATCAAAATTGCCCCATTCAGGCATGATGACTTATTATGCAGGAGTGGTAAGCGATTTTATCGATGCCCTGGGTCTTGAATCTGTTGTGTTGGGCGGCCATTCCATGGGCGGCCAGATATCTATGGTCACTGCCTTGTACCATCCTGGGAAAGTGGATAAACTGGTGCTGATTGCACCGGCAGGATTTGAGAAGTTCACAGAAGGACAAAAAGAATGGTTTCGCAGTGTAATGACAGTAAGAGGTGTCATGCTCACACCTGTGGAAGACATCATTTCCAACCTGGCCTACAACTTCTATCAATTGCCTGATGATGCTGAATTCATGATAACCGACAGAATCGCCATGCGTTCTGCTGAAGATTTCCGGGCCTACTGCTATGCCGTTGTGCAATCGGTAAATGGGATGGTGGACGAAGCTACTTATGAATACCTTCATAAAATTCAGCACCCCACATTGATTATTTTTGGTGAGAACGACAATCTTATCCCTAACCGGTTTCTAAATCCCGGTTTTACAAGAGATGTTGCTAATGCGGGGGCAGAGCGAATCCCCAATAATGAATTGCACCTGATTCCTAAAAGTGGCCACTTTGTGCAGTTTGAATCCGCGGATAAATTTAATCAGATTGTTATAGACTATCTGAGTAAATAGGGCCTGGTGAAAAAGTTTTTAGTGCGTCAGATGCAAGGCGACAAGGCGAAGCTGTATAGGCATACTGCGAGCTGAAGGCAACGAAGCAGGTGATGCAATAAAAACTAACGATTTGGGAATGCAAAGTTTTTTGCGAAGAACGAGTTTAATCATTACATTAAAAGTTTGAAGTTACAAGCTAAATAATAGGTCGACATTTTGTTGAGTGTTTTTCAGCAGGCCCTAAGTAACAACGCAAAGAATATGCTTGTGGCAGGTAGTGTTACTGTTCCGGTAACTTTCCTGCCACAAGCTTTTTGTTTTTGGTTTTGTTTCTTCTTGGCTTGCCCAACTATTAAAGGGGAAGTAGTGGTTTTATCATTGTTTTTTCTCAGCCTCCCTGCAGCCTCAGGTTGGTTAGTCCTGCGCGGCGGGCAGCATCAATTACAACATTGTATTCAGCACGGGTTATACGGCGCGAAATTTCAGGGTATTCATGGGCTTTGAATACCGGCGTGTATTGCGACATGATATTCACATAAGTGTTTTTGGGTAGGTTGCTGCCAATCCATGCGATTACCTTCTCTGAATGGGCCGCATTGTTGGGCATTACCAGGTGGCGGATCATCAACCCCCTGTTGATAACCCCACTGTTGTCAGCCTCTGGAATTCCAACCTGGCGGTGCATCTCAAGCAGGGCAGTTTTGGTAATGTCAGGGTAGGTAATGGCTCCGGGAGAATACTTATTGGCAGCCTGTGGGTCGTCATATTTAAAGTCCGCAAGGTAAACATCTACGATTCCGTCAAGCATTTGCAATACATCCAGTTTTTCCCATCCACAGGTGTTGTAAACCAGAGGGAGTCTGAGCCCCCTTCCGGCAGCAATATCCAGAGCTTTGAGTATGTGGGGAGCATAATGGGTAGGAGTTACCACGTTGATGTTGTGGCAACCAATGCGCTGCAGGGTAAGCATCATGTCTGCCAGTTGGCCAATACTGCGCCTGCTGCCCTGGCCCATTTGGCTGACATCGTAGTTGATACAGAAAACACAAAGCAGAGAGCAGTTGGTGAAAAATACAGTACCTGAACCGTTTTTTCCTACCAGTTCGGTTTCTTCTCCGAAATGGGGTGCGAAGGAAGATATTTCAAGGTCTGCATTGGCATTACAGTCTCCACGCCTTCCTCGTATGCGGTTCTTTCCGCAATCCCTTGGGCAAAGATCGCAGCCTTGCATCCTGTCCCACAAAATATCTGCCCGGGCCTTCAGACTGCCGTCTTTGTGCAGTTTAAGATAGCCGGGTTCAAAATTGGTAAGCGATACATCTGCCATAAACTCCTTGTTTGAAAGTAATAATCCCGCAGAACCTGCCGCCGGAAGCACTGCTCCTGTCAGTACTATGCCGCCAAGACTGCGAAGAAATTTGCGCCGGTTGATACAATGGTTTTTATGCATAACGTCAGGATTTAGAGGCTAAAATTACTATTTCCGCCGTTAATTGTCAAGATGTTGCGCTTAGTCTTAAATAAACAGATGTTAAAATATCTTTGAAGAAAGATTTTTGGGATACCTAATGCAATTTTTCTTATATTAGATTGTTTAATTTGTATTTAGTCTAAATAAAATTCACTTTATCCAGAACTATCAATTATGAAGAATATGGTTCCTTTTAAAATTTGGGTCTTGGTAATGGGTTTGTTTCTTGCCGTAAATCTGCCGGCAGATGCCCAAAACAGTTTTGGTTTAAAAGCCGGTGGTAACTTAAGTTATCTTGGGCCTACTTTTGATGAGGAATATGGTGAACGTGTGGGATATACACTGGGTGCAACAGGCCATATTGAACTCTTACCCAGTTTTTATTTCATTCCGGAAGTCAACTATACCCGCCGGGCCTTCAAGTTTTTTACTCCAGCTTTTCTGGATAATACCCTGGCGGATACCGACCTGTTTCTGGGATTGAACTACCTTGACATACCGTTGAATCTGGGCTATGGTGCATTTATGCAAGAAGAGGATGGGCCGGATATGTTTCTGCTGTTTTATGGCGGGCCTCAGTTTAATTTTCTGCTTAGCCAGAACAACCGCTTTAGAACCTCCACAGGTAACAACAACGCAACAGTTGACCTGGATGAATTTGACAATATTAGAAGCACAGATGTGGGATTCAATTTGGGATTCAGTGTGGGATACAATCAATGGCTTTTCGATTTACGGTATTATTTCGCCTTTACCTCCCTTTTTGAGTTTGATATCGACGCTGACAGAATGACCTCGGTTAGCATTGGTTTATCATACAGGTTTATTTCCCGGTAAAGAAAATACGTAAAAAGGAGAACTCCCTTTATTTTATAAACAATATCTCTGACCACTATTTGCGCACAACCAGTTTCGCCCATTCAGCTTTTTGATTGCGCACGAAATAGATGCCCGCAGGCAGCTGTGCCACAGGAATTTTCCTGGTGTTTTCCAGATTCAACAACAACCTGCCCTGGGTGTCAAACAATTGTATATCCATTGTTTCTGGCAGGAAAGCATGGTCTCCCGAAACAGGATTGGGGAATACGTTCAACTGACCTTCCTTTGCATAGGGTGGTGCATTTACTGGAGTAAGAGGTGTCCCCTCAAGGGCTATATTATTAAGCGTAACCCGATTGCCATCGTCGGTTGTCAGGTCAGGTCCGTCAAAACGCATCCTTATTTTGAACTCCGCATTGTCGTCCACTTCTTTCAATCCTGCAAAATCTAACCGGATGAGCGAATATTGATCTTCTAAGGTAAACATGTACTCTGATAATCCCTGATTTGTCCATGCATCTTCTGCTTCCTGTATAGAATAATCCAGGATAATGGCTTCAGCCGCTCCTTCGTCAAGGGCTGCACAACTGAAAATAATATCTTCAAAATCAGTGGTTGGCAGATGAAATATCAGTGTGTTTTCACGATTTTCCACCTGAAAAGGTTGTTTTACCTGAATCCCACGCATATCATCTGCATCGTAGGGCAAATTTTCCATAGCTTCCTCTCTGTAATTCACAGGCGTGGGGTGATTCCTCCTCTCCAGTGATGCCTTTCTCCAGAAAGGATGGTGCTCATCAAAGGGGTACCCTTCAAGGGCAGAATGGTAATGGATGTTGCTCCCCTCTGCCAGACTGAACCAGGGTTCTACATTTTCCAGGGGAGTATTGTTGGGAAGATCTGAATTGAAATACCAGAAAGTGATAATGTCTCTTTCTTCCGGACGTGTAAAATGGGCAAAAAGAGCAACATCCTCTCCGGAATCAAGGGTGATGAGTGGTGTGTTTGCATCACTACCTCCCTCCCAATGGCTGAACTTGTAGCCCGGGGCAGGAATGGCTTCCACTTCTACAGGAATGCCTTTAAAATACGCTCCACTCCACGGATAAACCGGATTGCTGAGCGAGGGTAATTCTGCAGTAAGGTCAAGGGTGTTCACTCTGATGTGTCCTTTACCGGAGCCAATATTGGCTTCCAGGGAAAAGGTTCCTTCCAGTTCAAAAAAGTGTACGATGTGCTCACGCATGTAGTGAATTCTGTGGGTAGAGAAATTGCGCAAGTGCTCAACATGCTGCTGGTAAGCTGCAGGCTCCGGCCGGTGCCACCTGCGGTAGTGTTCGTATATGTAAGGGCCCACTTTGTTGTCGAAATCATCAACAATGCTGATGAGGTAATCGGGCTGAAAAGCCGTATTGAGCAAATCTGCAAAACGGTTGATGAAATCGGCACGGAACCAGGGGCTTCCCAGCAATGCCCTCAGGGGGAAGGTCTGCACAGGGCCGTTGGGTGCCCATACCGGAGGAGGAGTCGCAGGATTTACAGTGGGGTCATTGATGGAATCCAGTCCGGTGCAAAAGACCAAAGCATTGCGATCGTAATTGTTATGCGGGCCAAAAATGAAAGAATCGTCCATGTCCCACCACATCCACCGCCACTTGCCATCTTCGGTGCGCGGACGCCAGAAACGGACATTTTTGCCCGGCTGGTCGGTATTCATGGAAAAAACCTGCAATACATGATAATCACGAAAATCTTCCACATCCATCCTGCTCTTTACCCATTCGTAATTCTCCTCTGATTCCAGGCTGTTATTGTGGAGAAAGGAAATCAGGTTTTGATAATGGGAATTGCTTCCATAGGTTACCTGGCCCGTGTTGTCAAGCATGTCGAAGTCGGTATAACCGTAATGATTTTCAATGTATTTATTGTCGTATCGTTCCCTGAAGTTGAGAATGCCCCAGTATTCGCTGTTGAGAAAAGTTATTGCCGGTTGATAGGCCTGGGTTTCCACATCGGAGAACCCTTTGAGAATGCTTTGCACAAATGCATCCCTGAAATAAGTGTAAGAAAAGTCAGACCCTGCATTTCTCATAATCAGCCTGTCGTGAATGTTCATTTCCTGCCCCGCAAACAACGGGTAATTGATATGACTGTCACCATATGCATTTCTGAAATATACCCTGAAGCTTTTGAGCATGTAGCGCCGTGAATTCCCTCCGTGTATCCTTACACCGGCGTCGGTGGCAAATCCCGGTGTTCCGTCTGCTTCAAAAAATGCAATGTGCATATCTCTTTCCCAGGCAGGTCCCCTTTGGTTGAAGTGTGTGTAAATGCCTGTGTTGCCAAACAGGGCATTCTGCTGAATGGATAAGGATACAACCGGCAATGAATACCGGCTGTGAATGTCAGGGTCTACCCAATAGGTGCGGGTTTCGGTAAATGGACTCAGAGCTTCGTCTTTGAAAGCCTTAACCCTGAGGTTGGTGCCTTTGAATACGGTATCCATGGGAGGATGCCAGCGATACCATAATGGTGCAGTGAGCGGTGTAGTGGGAATGGCAGAAATGACATCGGGGTCGTTTTTGCGGTTATAAATTAGCAGCGAGTCGGGGAAAATTTCTGACTCAAGTGTAGGAAACGACCCATCGGTAGTGTATCTCAGTTCTACATACGGATCAGGATGGAAAACTTTAAGGTAAAAAGTGTCTGTATAAAATCCTGATGCATGGGAAAAAACCGGTGGAGGAAGCAGTTCTTCGTAACCGTTGTTCTCATTGGGTTGCCCCGGAGTAGGCTGGGAGAAAAAGTAAAAATCACCTGTACCATTTGGATACCGGCCATAAGATATATCCGTGGGAAGAACCAGGGGAAAGATTTCATCTGCCCAGTTGCCATCAGGAGAAACAAGTATCAGCTCTTCTCCATCACTGCTAATACTGAAGTTGGTATGCAGATGCTCTCCCGTGCGGTCTTTGCCGGATGCCCAAACCAAAAGATATTCGCCAGGGTGAATTTCCACATCGGGAAAAACCCATTTGAAAGGTTGCGTATAGTTGTCTGAAATGCCCCATCCCATTAAGTTCATACTTTCGCTTCCGTTATTGTATAGCTCTATCCAGTCTTCTGTGTCCCCGTCTTCATCGGCGATGGATGTGGCATTGGAGGCCATGAATTCATTGATGACAACCGGTTGAGCGTCAATTTTCAGGCAGAATACAAATAAAAGAAGGGCAATAGCTGTTCTCATCGGTCGTAGATATTTTATGTCTTCAAATGGATTGACTGTATGGCGCAAAAGTAAAAAATCTTTTTAACAGGTTCATGAACCGAGGTTCATACAATCCTCATGAGCTGCCATAGAAGCATAATCCTTTCTAAGGAAACTTGCATGAGCACTTCGGCTCAAAAAAGGAAATGAAAATACTTCATGCAAGTTCCATTAGACCAAAGCGTTAACTAAATTATTTTCTAATGAATAATTATCTTCTCGCTGAAACTAAAACCTTCTCCATAGAGGTAAACGATATAAACTCCATGGCGCACTGCCAGGGGGAAAGTATGTTTGCCCGGGTGGTTAATTTCGGCGGAAAAGATCTGTTGTCCCGTTATGTTGTAAACCTGCAGGGTTGTATTACCCCTCAGCCGGGTTTTAAGAATCAGGTTGTCGTCCCTGGTGAAAATCCGGGGCGTATTTTCCTCTTTTAACTCCGATGTGGAAGTGGCCAGGGAGACTTCAATGTCAGCGAGCCTCAGGCAACTGCGTGGTCCGCTGTCTCCCTGCACATGGTAGTATCTCCACAGGAGCTGAACATATTCCTGGTTGAGAATTTCCGGGGGTAAAATATCGGTTGTCAGGGTTTGTTCATGACCATCAGTATGGGCCATGTATTTCATGGGTACACCTTCTTGTGCAATATCCTGAAAAGGGCCTTCCTTACCTACCCTGTATTGAAGCCTGATGGCGTAGTGGCGATCGTTTTGCAGTTCTGTGCCAGCAAGCCATCTAATGCCAATGTTTTCAGCGTGCATGGTGTTGATGGCCAGCAAGGCTCCGCCCAAATCTCTGTCGCGTCCGGTATTGATAAAAGAAATGCCACGGTTGCCCAGCCCGTTGATACGGGTTCTGCGGGTGTTTTTGTATGGAAGACCCACGTTACCCATATCATCATCGTGGTATTCAAGATAGGGAATGAAATAAGGGTACAGCAATGCAGCTCCCAGACCGGGGTCTGTGGTGTCGCTTTGCAGAAACAACATGTTTTCAGGGTAGGACAGCTCTTGTTGTTCTTCTGACCAGAAATCAAAAGTATACCCTCCTGTTGCAGCAACATCGACAGCTTCAGGATACATCAGGACTCTGAAAACGGTTGAAACAGAGGGGTTGAAACCATCATTGGCGAAGACAGTAATTTTGGTATCCCCCCGGCGAAGCGGAAAAAGGGTAAGGATGCTTTCCTCAAGGGTAAAATCCAAGAAATCCGGGCGTTGAACATTCGCTGTAAAAGTCATGGGCAAGCCATCAGGATGAGTAAAAACATCCTGTAAATTCAGGGAGACAGGCAGCCCATTTTCAATGGTTTTTTGCAGGGACAATGGATTTTCTGCTATGGGAGGCGGATGGGGACTCTCATTTGTCGGGACAAAGTGTGCGGTTATTTCATCCAGTTCGTAAGGGTCGGCGGTGAAGGTTTTGCCATAATTTGCATCTGTACCTTCCCAATGGCTGAATTGATAACCCGCAACAGGAATGGCTGTGATTTCTACCGGCACTCCCCGGAAGTAAATGCCCTGCCAGGGATAACCCGCTATACCGGGAGTAGACGGCAGGATATCTATACTGTTGATCCGGATATAACCGTGTTCAGGATCGGAGACGTCAAGGGTCAGGCTTGTGTTGGATTGCAGCCCGAAAACATTGCGGATATGCGTTCTCTGGTTTACAGGGCGGTTGTTGACAAAGCTGCCCATATGATTGACATGAGATGTCCACACATTAAGACCTGAAGGGTTTTTCCACCTGTAGATATGATCGCTAATTTCAGGGGAAATGTTTTCCTTGTATTCATTCAGCAGGGATATGACCCTTTCAGGGAGGAAGTGGGAATTGAGCAAGTCGGCAAAGCGGTTGATGAACTGCAGCCGAAAATTTTCATTGTCCAGCAAATTGCGCAACAGGAATGTTGACCAGTCGGGGTTGGGGTAACCTTCATTGCCGGCTTGTATGGCAAAGGCAAGGGTATTGTGCCCCGGTGAGGACGGGTTGAGCCCAAACCCAAAATCCATGTCAAAAGCCAGCCATCGCCATCTTCCATCCAGTCCATAAGGTGCTTCGGGAATATATGCCCCGGTTCTGTGTCGCCAGAACTCCACATTGTTGCCGGGCCAGTCGGTATTGCCCGAATAAATATTGGCAATCTGGTAGTCAATGAAGTTATCCGTGTCAATGCGTGTTTGCACCCATGCAAAATTTGCATCCTCCGTGATGTCATTTTCTTCAATATATTGCAAGGTTTCCAGGTAATGGTGGTTGTCTCCCTCCTTTACCACAGCATTATGTTCCAGCAAATCAATGTTGTCGGGGTCCACGCCAAATCTTCTCTCAAGGTAGTGTCTGTCATACCGTTCCCTGATGTTGTGGATGCCCCAGTATTCGGCATTGATGAATAATATGGCAGGGCGGTATGCCTGGGTCTCAAAGTTAAGCTCCCCAACCACTTTTTGAATGAGGGCATCTCTGAACAATGTCCTGCTGCGGTCGTTGCCCGAGTTTCTTAAAATAAGCCTGCGAAAGGACTCGTCAGCTACATCCGGGAAAAAAGGATAGGCAAATTCACTCTCGCTGTATCTGTTGCGGGCATAGAGCCTCAGTGATTTGGCATGATGTTGCCGGCTGTATCCGCCATGTATGCGGAAGCCTATCTCCTGGCTCAGGCCTGCAAAAGATGAGTCTGTATCGAAATAACAAAAGCGGGCAGGGTACTCCCATTCAATTCCTCTTCTCTTGTAGTTGGCAGGACTTCCGCCAAATCCACTGGCCGAAGGATTGGCCAGTTTCCAGTTGTCGAAATCTTCTCCTGCATTGTAAATGCCAATTGTATAGTCAAAAAGATGATCCGGGCTGGTGCTTAGGCTGATCACAGGCAAAGAAAATTTTTCCCTGCCCTGGGGATGCACAAAATAGACACTTGTTGATACTTCACTGGGAATACTCCCATCTTTTACTGCAATGGCTCTTACCACCGTGCCTTTAAAGACCGGGTTTTCAGGAAAATAGTAAGGGATTTCATGAAAAGTGGACGATTTTTGTGAAAGGCTGTCGGGTGCTGACGAACGGTTATAAATGTATATAGGACCATCGTAAAGATTGGAAGCAAAAGCGCCCGTTAGAAAATCTCCCAGGGGGCTGTTCGGGTGCTGGGGATAAGCGTTTTTATATTGGTAAGTAGTGCCTTGCAGGTTGGAGGGGTCAGGTTCTGACCCGTCGAGGGTGTAATAAATGGTGGCATCGGTTTCCTGAGGAGAAATTGACAGATGGAATGCCTCTTCGTAAAAACCGCTGGCATGTGAAAACTGGGGAGGCTCCAAAATGTTTTCATAGCCCTGGGTGTTGTTGGCAGTTCCGGGTGTGGGTTCACTGAAATAATACCAGTTGTTTGCCCCGTCCTCTTGCCGTCCGTAACTGATATCGTTGGGTACATGTACCGGCGATATAAAATCCAGTATTTCTCCGTCGGATGCCGAAAGCAGAAGATGCTCCCCGGAAGATTTAATGGAAAAACTGGTGTGCAGCGGCTGGCCGGGTTCTGTTCTGTCTTTTCCCGAAGCCCACACCAGCAGAAATTCGCCCGGCTGAAGTTCAACAGAGGGGAATACCCACAGGAAGGGATCCTGCCAATCGTCCGTTAAGCCAAAATCCTGAAGGTTTACTGCCTCCGGGCCTGCATTGAAAATTTCTATCCAATCCGCATAGTCCCCGTCCTCATCTGCAATCACCGACGAATTGGAAGCCATAAATTCATTGATGACAACGGTTTGAGATGTTGCTTGTGAAAGGAAAGCCAAACAACAGAAGCTTAACAACCACCATTTTAGTCCTGAAAAAGTCATAAAGTGCAGTGAATTACGCTGTTCCCTGCAAAGATATGAAATGTGCTGATATAAACGAAAAAACCGGGCTTTCTGTTTTTCTATCAGAACGGAAGCCCGGTTTTATGAATTACAGAGAGTTGTTTATCTCACCACCATTCTCACTGTTTCGCGGAAACCTTCCCCTGTAAGGGAAACCAGGTAGACTCCCGGAGCAAGTTGTATTTCTCCGTCCATGCGTTTGCCGGCGATTCCGTTTTCATCGCCAAACAAGATTTGGCTGTAAACTCTATTGCCCAGCATATCGGTTATGGTCAGCGTGGCTGGTAAGCCCGGCAGTATACCACTGGCAATAAGATTGAATCCATCGCCCCGGTTGGGGTTGGGGTAGACCTTCAACTCTGTTTCACCCTTTTGGGTGAAAGATACGGCAACAATACCACTGTATTCAAAACTTCCGTCATAATCTGTTTGCTTCAGGCGGTAATATGCGATATCTTTTAAGGGGTCAGTGTCTTCCCACTGATAGGAAAGGGTTTGATTGCTGTTGCCATAAGGAGCCTGGCTGGGCAGGTATGCAATGGGTTCAAACTCACCGCCACACATGCTTCTTTCAATGGTAAAGAAATCGTTGTTGATCTCCGATGCCGTAGCCCATAGCAGGCTCACATGGTCATCCTCAGCACGTGCCGTAAAGTAGAGCAGCTCGATGGGGAAGGGGTTATTGCCGCTTGCCGAACCAAAGGTGATTTGACCAAAGGTGCTGAAAGGTATCGATGACTTAACGAAGTCGAAATTCAGGTTCATATCGGCAGGGCCGTGATTGTGCCACATACCGTCTCTGAACTGAACCAACCTTACGGTTTCAGGATGATTGATGTTGCTAAACTCATTGTCAATCCAGTGGAGGCTGAAATTGGCCTCATTTATATCACCGGTTATATCTTCAACATTCCAGTATTCATTGGAACTGATAAGCAGCAAACCCTCGTCAAGGTTGTAAGTGCCTGTATGATTCGCTTCTCCGGTAAAATATTCAGCTTCGAAAATCACCTCTGATTTGGTCTGTGAAGAAATAATTTCATGGATACCGATCCGACCCAGTCTCTGACCCTTTCCCGTGGGGAAAATATAATCATCGGTTCCCTTTTTACGCATGGGACCGTTTACAAAGGAAAGATTGATTCCCTCATCGCTGCTTGCTGAAGCCCCCAGGGTAAGCATTGCTGTGGAAGAGGTGTTGATGCGACCTCGTTTGAGCCATAATCTGTGGGAGATTTCTACCGGGAGGGTCAGGCTTAAAGAGCTGTTTCCGTCTTTGTTTATTGACAGATTGCTGAAGGTCATATTACCAACACCTGCTATCTGCTGTTCTGAGTTGCCTCTGAATTCAAGGGTGCCATGGCTATCAGAAATGAGGTAGCCATCCTGTGTGTAGTTCCCGTATATGTGCAGGGTGCCTCCTTCCAGCCTGATAGTTGCCTGGTCTTCAATGTGAATGTTTCGCACGGAAGGATTGGCATCCAAAACACCTGCCATTTGCTGATTGGCGTAATTGCTGATCACCACGTCGGTGTTATGATCGGGTACATTGCATGACCAGTTGTCGGGGTTATTCCAGTTATCGTCAATTCCGGCTCCGGTCCAGTATCCGTCACCCACAATCATTTCAATTGAGTTAAGAGATTCAATCACGCAATTTCCGGTGACAGTTGTGCGAACCCCGACCCTTTCTTCATGAGAGAGTGAGTTGCTCTGGAAAGAAAGCTGTGCTCCGGATTGCTGCGCTATAGTATTTATATGAAATACAGCATGATGAACCTGCAGTGCATTTTCGCTGACAGCACTGAAGCTTGCCGATGCATCATTGCAAATAATTGCAACGCCATCCACAGCGCCCGGGTCACTTTCAATCCTGACCGAGGGGTCAATGGTCTGTACTGTAGGTTTCTGATTCAACTCCAGCTGGCAACCCAGGTTGGTGGCCAGCACGTTGAACGTAGTGGTGCCGTTTATAGCTCCGGTATTCATTGCTATTTCGCCTCCATTGCCTGGCATGCTGCTACCTGTATTGCTTTCTCCTGTTCTCAGAATATAGGTAAATCCTGCCTGAGAGCTGGCAATTACTATTTCAGTTTCTCCCGTGGTGCAAATCAATTCCTCCCTGGCACTTACTGGTCGATGCTGGGGCATGGGGCTAATCAGGGGGTTCTGTTCTGCCGAAGCCTGGGGGCCGCTGCCTCCGATTCTTTCAAATACCCGAACCGTACCTTCTCCTGCCTGATTCCAGTTTACGGTAATACTTGCCTGGGTTGACCATGTGTTGCAACCCGTACAATTGCCTCCCGTAACTACCCATCGGTATTCATTGCCATCGTTGTATGGGGTTGAATATGTAATGGGGCTGCTTTCAATACAGATATTGGGCGTAAGGGGTGAGATGGCAGGAACCGGGATTTCGCTCACCACAATGGTAATTTCATCATAGGCGATACATCCGGTGGAAGAGGTTTCTTCAATCACCAGGGTAAAGATTCCGATCCCCTGATTAAAGAGGATGTTTGCCGAAGCGCTGGTGGAATTGGTAATGTTTCCACCCTGGCTGTCTTGCCACATCCATCGGTAGGTACTGCCGGCATTGGCTGGAGTGGTGTAGATTCTGGTTTCGTTACTTCCCACCGAAATGGCTCCGTTTATCTGGGGTTGGTGTGTAAGCTTCACATCAATTTTCACGGTACTTTCATTGACCAGACCTGCCTGGTAGGCATCACTTACCGAAACAAGATAAAGCTGATAGGGGCCGTTTTCTGCTCCACCAAGATTTGAGCCGGTCAGGTTGATCAGGTAGGGGGAGCTTGTGATGTTGTGTTGGGTAAAAGTAGTGTTCTGTCCACCTTCAGCTTTATAGGTAATGCTCCAGGGTGCTCTTCCGGTTAGGGTAACAGGTATGGATGCAATGGCATCATTGTCGCAGATAACCCTGTCGTGGTTGTCGGCAAAGGAAGCCGTAACACCGATAACACCAATGGAAAAGAGGCTTCCATTGATAGATGCGGGGCTGATAATGTTACCGGCTGCCGCATTGCCGTTAATGACATTTCCTCTTTCTTCCCACTGTGGCTGCGGGCTCTGTTTATGTTCCACCAGTCGCAACATGCTTCTGAGCTGGGGGTCGGCGGTGAAGCCCGGGAAAGAGTTTTCATCCCAGCGTACCCTTACCTGAGCCGTTCCTCCTTCTGGCATATCCATCTTCCAGTATTCATTGTTGCTGATATCGGTTAGCGGGGGTTGCAGGGTACCGGCATAACCATTTTCCTGTGGGTTCTCACTCACATACTGAGCCGTCCACCAGGCAGGCGATGCAGTGGCTCTGGCGTTGCGAAGTTCCGCTCTTCCCAGGCGTGGTTCCCCGTCCAGGAAGCTTCCCACGGGGAAATTGAAGTTTTGTCCGCGGATGATGCGCTTGCGTAAGGGGCCATCTACAAAGGAGACACTATTGCCTCCGGAAACGGCGGTGGATGAACTGGTGTGGAATAATGATACCTCTCGGCCTTCAAAGGAAAATAAAACTCCCCGGGTTAGGGTCAGGCTATGGATTATCTCAATACCCTTTGCACTGCCGGCAAGACTTGCTCCCTCAGCTGTATTGTTCATGGTGAGGTTGTAAAATCGCTCGGTAGCATTCACCTTGATTTGCTGGGAGCGGTTGCCCTCAAAGAAAACCGTTCCTGTGCCCGGCATAAAGGAGTTTTCTGAAGTATTGTGGTTTATCCAGTCTCCGCCGATGTAAAGGTTTTTGTTGTGAAGTGTGTTGCTCAGGGTGGCTCCCTGGGTGATAGTCAGGTCGCCAAGAATTTTCATATGTTCTGCACTCATAATCTTCTGTCCACCACCTGAGAATATTACATTCTGGTAGGGTTTGTAAAAGTTGCCTGGTTTCAGGGGTAGTGATGCCGTATTGTTGCCGGTAAACTCCAGGATGGTGGTTGGCGTGGCAAAGAAGTCGTCATAATTTCCTCCGGGCAATACAAAAAATCCTTGTGCAGATGATTCGGTAACCATTTTACCTGCACCAAACATCCGACCCAGGTTATGATACAAAGTTTGTCCCAGATCCAGCACCCCATTTATTTGCACCCAGGTGGTAAACTGGTTGTTTTGATTGACGGTGCGGGTGTGTCCTTCTGCAATTATCACAGCAGTGGCATGAGGTGCCGAGTCTGCCGGCGGGCCGTCATGTCCCTGGGTTGACCATGCTGCCGGATTCGACCACATGGCTGTGGGTAATGCGTTACGGCTATAGAATGTGGGAAGAGGTTCCGTGGGGAAATTCACTTCGAAACCAGCCGTAATATCACCACGGATGAAGCCTGTTCCCCGGAAAGTTATTCTCAATTCTGATTCATTCACCTCTCCCGGATTTCCTTCATCCCCCAGGTTGAGCCACTGGTTGTTCACAATATCAAACCAGGCAGCAACATAGTTGGTATGGCTTGTGGGTTGGGGGTTTACATCTTCTGCTGCATAGGTCAGGGTGTAGGAAATGTCGGCCGATGCCAGCCCCTCGGCTTCCAGACTCCAGTAATAGTCCAGCTCGTTGTGATTCTCCGGATCATCTACCGCCGGATGTCTGCGGTTAACGGGCTTCAGGGTAATGCTTCCCGGAGCAGGGTTGCTGTGTACGTGCAGGGTTACAGGGGTGTATTTTCCTGATACGCCCATGGGTATGGTGAAAGGAGTGGAAGCTCCGGCAGCCAGTTGTTTCCTTATGCCTAAATCACTTAATGCGCCATTGAGCAGAATCATGCGGTTCATGTCAGGAGTGCCGCCAATGCTGGCATGGATTCCAAAAGTAAGCTGATAGTCATCCATGTAGAGGCTTCCGGTGTTGAATGTTAACATGCCATTGATGGTGGTGTTATCGGTAAGGAACGCTCCATGGGAATTGTCCATGATCAGGTTGCCCAGGATGCCGTTTCTACCTTCCAGTCTTTGCCTTTGAGCTCCACGCAAAATGATACCTCCATTGTTGGAGTTGCTGGTATGGCGAGCCTGGTTGAAAAGGTTTCCGGCAAGGATGATGTCGTTGCTGCCATCGTGCAGAGTGCCCTGCATCAGCGACAGATTGCCATTGACTCTTATGCGGCTTTCAGGCTGCAGGGTGAGGGTACGGTTGGCCGATTTCTCGATGACCAGATGGGCAAAGTTGGTTTGGTTGCCGGCTACTCCCGAAATGTAGCGGTTGGCATTGCCGGTGAAGGTAGTGGTTTGCGTTAACGAACCCGGGCGGTATCCGCCGGTATTAATGCCTGCAGAGGCATCATTGTTTTCATTGATAAGGTTGCCGCGTATGCTCACATCGAAACCGTTGGCACGGAATTGTGAGTTGCCGTTAATGATCAGGTTGTTGCGAATCTCCATGGCAAATACTTCATTGTTCAGGATTTGATGCCTGTTGTTGGTACCGATGCTGACATTCCACAAAGGAGCTGTTGTGCTAAGCCTGTAAACGAACCCTGCGGTGGAATTGTTAAGTCCCATTTGCAATGTGCCACCGGTTACACTTTGTCCGGCAGGGCGGATATAAATATCTCCGAATGTGGTAGCCATGGCAGAAGGCCTGTCGAATCGGAGTTCTCCATCTGACATATGGAAATAGCTATTATCGTTGAGGATTTCCAGTAATGCACGGTTTTGCATTCTGATTTTTCCGGAAATGGTCACCAGACCACCTTGTTGTTCATAATGAATTACACCACTGGTGGTTGTGGAGGGTCGGCGAATCTGGCTGTTAACAAAAAGCTCTCCTCCCGAAATCATGATACGGGGTTGGCCAATTGCGGCATATTCAATGCTGTTGTGCCTGTTGGCTGATGGGTCTCCGATGTACATGGAACCCCCCATGATTTCCAGTGTGCCTGCCAGTTGCAGGTTGGCATTGCCATTGCCATAGCCTACCCTTACTTCTCCTGCTTCAACCGATAAGGCTGCGGTAGAAGGAATGGTAAAATCCGACTGGTGGTTGGTGATGGTTACTGTGAGCTGCTCGTTATTCACCCGGAAAGTACCGTTGAGTAGGGTGAGAAAGGGATTGCTCACCCCGGTGGTAATTTCAGATTCAAGCGAAACCACAGGTGTGGCATCATGGCCTTTGTCTACAATGATGTTGTAGAAATTGTATAAAGAGCCATTGCCACTGATAATTGTGTTGTTTAAGCCTCTGAAAATTGCACTTACCTGGCTGTTATTCTGGTGTAAATTGAAAGTTCCCTCGTTAATAATATCACCCCAAAATTCAATAGTATGGTTGGTATTATTTTCAGAGTTTCTTACCCTGAATGTGGCACCAGAGGCTATATTTAATTTGTTAATTAAACGAAGGGTTTTGGGGTTGCCTTCCATTATGATAAAAGTACCCGACCGTGCCTCAACATTGCCGTTTACCGTAAGCGTGTTCCAGTTGTTTCCGGTGTTGGTTCTGCCGGATCCGTTGCCACCTTCCAGCACAAGGTCCTCATGTATTACCAGGTCTCTGTTGGGCAGGTTGATAATGCCGTTACCATGGTTGAGTACCAGGTTGCGGTATTGGTTGAGTTCCAGATTAGATGCTGAGCGCAAGGGGATGGTAATGGTTCCAGCGGTGATGTAATATTCCACGGTACCACCGTTGGGGCCGATAAAATCGCCAAAGTCGCCCGCAGGGAAATAGTTGTTGCGGGAAATTCTTAGTGTTCCGGCACCTGTAACAACTTCCTCGGGAAGTGCGGCGAAATTATGCCCATGGCTATCCTGCAAATCCAGCGTTGAGCCGGTAGCAATCAGCAATGCACCACAACTCTGGTTATTCTGGCTTATATTGACCGTATGCTGGTTTATTTCATCTCCAATGACTACAATAGTATTTGCTCCGGGTAAGAATCCTGCCGCCGCACCGCCCACAGCTTCCGCAGACCATGTCTCATGACTGTGCCACAAACCATCCTGGCGGCTGTAAAGAATGGGAATATTTTCAAATGCAGCAGGCAAACCCGCAGTAAAATCTCCCGTTGGATTGCTCTGGTTGATGAAGGTGATTACATTGGTAGACTGGTTGACCTGATTAACATCATTTATCACCTGCCAGGTGGTGCCACTGCGGTAAACTGCAGGGATATAGTTGTTCTGGTTTCCATCGGCAAAATAGTTTTCATAATAGAACCGCTGATGGATGGCACCTGGAGGGATTTCTTCAAAATCCAGGGCCTGATTTTTCCAATACACTCTAAGTGAATTATTTACTCCCTGGGCAAGATGGTGACGTTCGTTAACAGGTCTTGACCTGAGACTTCCCCAGCTTGCAGGAGTCTGGGTAAATTCGGCCACTGAGGGAAGATAATAGAACGTGTTGTTGGCTGCCCTGAAGCCGTATGGGAATAAAAGGGGCTGTGTGGAGGAGAACTCCTTGCGGATTCCACCATCGGAAGCCAGCCCGTTGGTTACAATCATCCTGTTGGCATTGAATACCTGGTCGTTACCCGTCAGAGAGGAGTAAATCATGGATTCTTCTCCCAAAGTAAGCATATGGCTGCCGATAAAAAGTCGTTGGGCTGATGCCATGCGCAAATTACCGGTGAGGTTTGCCGGCGCAGTAAGGGTTACGGATCCTCCATTCTTGTTTATGAAAAGATTATTGAAAACACCTTGTCCGTTTCCGCTGACGATTTGTGCAGCATTACCGGTGAGCTGGATGTTTCCTGCGCCTGTTACCGGTTTGAAATGAACGCCGCTGTTTTCAATGTTTCCCGATACCAAAACCGTGCGACCGTTATCAGTAAACAAAGCACCCTCACCGATTTTGAAATTGCCGTTTACCGAAATTTGCATCTGACCGTTAAGGGTCAGAGAAGCATTGTCGGCAATAGCCATATGGTGCAAATTGCCCGCAATGGTTCCGGCTGCATGGAAGATTTGGTTGCTGGTTCCGTTAAAAGTGGTGGTATTGTTGCCAGGTCTGTAAACTGCGGTCTCAGTTATATTGAAGTTTCCTCCCACCGTCACATTGTTGTTGTTGGCGCGAAGTTCAACTGACGCACTGGGTTGGGATGTAGTGATTTGCAGATTTTGATAAATCACCAGGGGTTGCACTCCTATGGATGAACCGTTGCCGGAAATGAAGTTTTCCAATGAAAAATCACCTCCACCGTTGCTGGTTTTGATAAGTTGCAAATTCCAGAACGGTGCGCGGGAGTTGATCTTAAAATTGCGGTTGTCGTTGATTTCAGCAATGACTGTACCGCCGGTAATGCTGATGTTTTCGGGCAAGCTTCGAATGTCAATGCCATCAGTGCTGTTTCCTGAATTGCGAACAATAAGTGTCCCTCCACTCATGATAAATCTGTTTTCCGGCCTCCACCAGGAGAGACGTCCGAAAGAACCCCCCGGCATAGGGCCGGAAAGCGTTACAACCCCTCCCGATTGCTGGTAGGTTCCCAATTGATCTCCTCCTGACATGGAAGAACGCAAAACCCTGGCATTCAATTCGCCACCTTCTACCTGAATTACTCCTCCAATATTATTGAGGTGAATACCTCCTGTACCCGGGCAATTGGCCACCCCATCGGTAATTCTAAAAATACCCGTAACGCCCAATTGGTTGCCGTTTTCAGGTATTTCTACCGAACCTCCATCTACCCACAAACGGCTTCCTTCTTTGATAATGTAATTATTTCCGCCTCCATGGGTCAACAAAATATCCACATTTTGCCCAATGCGAGCAGTCCCTCTTCTGAGAGAAAAAGCATATTGATCGTCGTCGTTGCTAAAATTCCTTTGACCGAAAAGAGCAAAATTGTCAGGTGAAGAAGCTTCAATAAAAACCTCATAGGTTTCATCGATACCTTTGTCGATAATGATGCGGTAAAAGTCGGTTTGCCCGTTGCAGCTAACTCGCTGATGGGAAGAGGGGTTGTTGAAGATTATATCCGCACGGCCATTAGGTGGGGCATCTGTATAATTGGGTGAGACCTGGTTGGTAAAGCGCACCGTGCCCCGGTTGGAGAAGTCTCCGTGCACCACAAAGTTGTGGCTGGTATTCCCTGTTCCCACCTGTATGCGACCATTGGACTCCACCAGGACCGAGCCATGGATGGTAATATTCCGGGCAGTAGTAGCGGTGTTGTTGTTAATCTGGAAACGTCCGCTGCGAATGGTGAGATCGCCGTTGATGGTAATATTGCTGGTGGCCGTAACGATCCTGCCGGTGTTGGCAAAATTGATTATCAGGTTGTTGTAGAGGGTGTGTGAAAAGTTGAAATCACCGGCAGCATCGTAATACTCTACCGTACCCCCTTGCGCAGAAACAAAATGATTGAAATTGCCCGAGGGGAAGTTGTGGGTTTGAAGACGGAGCAGTCCCTGGCCACTTACATCACCGAAATTGTGGCCACTGGTGTTTGTTATGTCCAGTACACCTCCTTCGTTGATTTGCACGCTGGTAACACTCCTGTTATTGCTGGTAGCCGATACGGTACGTCCGTTGAGGATCACCACACGGTCGTTGGCTCCCGGTATGCCGGGGTTTTCGTGCAGGGTTCCCGAGGGGTCAGTAGTCCAGGTATTGGTGCTTTGCCAGTTGCCCGACTGATAACTGTAATAGGTAGCCACGGTTTCTTTGGCTGTCCACACTCCATTGAGGTTGGCGGCACCGGAAGTGGAAAAACTGGTGGTTCCCATGGTTGCACCGGGAACATTCATCCATCCGGCACCGTTGTGAAAAGCGGGTTCATAAGTGCCTTCCGGCAGGTCTTCCGGGGCAAAATGAAAGGTGATGCTTGTCGAGAGGGCTGAGATGTTGTCAGTCGTGGTGGTCCAGAATCTTTGCAAATCGGTGGGATTGGCGTGGGGTGCAGTGCTCCCTGTGGCGTTCACCCTGACTACACCTGTGCCTTGCACCGAGGCACTGAATGCAGATATAACCATGGGGCTGTAAACGTTTTGTGTTCCCACCGGATAGGTGATGCGAAAATGGGAGGATTGTGTTCCTTCTTTTACCAGCATACCCGTTCCATTGGTCTGAATCATATTGGTGGAGGAAAAGGTTCCGGCAATTGTGGCTTCCGAACCAAGGGTAAGGTTGCTGTTGCCCAGAGCTGTGATGGCCCCATCAAGCAGCATTCTTGTGTTGACACGGATATTTCCTTGCAGGTTTTTGCTGTTGTCGCTGCTTACGGTGAGCCTGCCATAGGATGCAGGGGCGGATGAAATGGTTTGTTGCCCGCCGGCCTGGTACATTACCGTGCTGTTGTCGTGCAGCTGGATGTTCGCGGTGGTGAAATGAGAGGGGAACTGCACATTAGATCCATTGAAAGGATTTCCCAGTTGCAGGGTAGAACCGTTGCCAAGTGCCAGTTGGCCCGATGTGTTGCCGGTAATGGAAAAATGAGAAGTGGCCAGTGTGGCACTTCCTGAAACGTTCAAGTCTCTGTTTACCGAAATATCGCCGGCAAGGGTTTTGGTGCCGGAGTTGCTGATATGCAGGTTGTGATAAGAATAATTACCCACCTGCTGGTCCCCTGCATTAAAATAGTTTACTGTACCGGTGTTTGGCCCGTTCGAGTTATGACCTCCATTTGTACTTGTTATGTTTCCGCCGGTTATGGTTCCTCCCAAATTGAGAGTGCCATTCCCGGTAAAAAGGATGTAGGTCCTTAAACCATTACTGCCCATGGTAATATCATTGGTAACGTTCACGGTTCCGGTTCCAATTTGTATGTAGCTATCACGGTTATCTCTATCGGTCTCACTCAATAAAACCTCCCCGACGTTTAATGTCCCGGCACCTAGATTGATGTATTTGTGTCTATTGTTTCGTGAAGATGAAAAAATTTGAACCAGTCCCATTACAGTTAAAGAATTCGTGTCTTGGAAGGTAACATAAGAATGTTCATTTCCGCCCTCAATCTCCAGTTGAGTAATGGGATAAGGTGGGGAAACATTGAGGACTATATTGTGATTGTTTTGGATGGTGACAGTTCCAGCTTGTCGGTTTTGACCAGGATAACCATCGGCAGTCGTAGCGTTTCTCCAGTTACCCGTGTTGTAGTCAAAAATCAGCCATCTGTTTGTGTCATTCCAGTTTCCTGATTGCCGGGTACGGTAATCAAATCTCTTTTCCTGTATCTGTAATTCGTCAACCCACCATATGTGTGCATCATTACCCTGATATACAAATGCAATGTAAATTGTTTGACCGGAAAAAGATGACAAATCGATGTACTTCTGAGTGTATTTTGCGATACTTATATTCGATTCGTAGACCTCGGTAAAGTCCTCATGTCCGGGAGTATTGCTCCCGGTAGAAATTAACACACCGGAATAATCATACCAATTACCCATGTATTGATTTTTTTCCCAAAAGCTAAGCATATATTCTTCTCCTGCGGGTATTGTTATGGCTGGAGAAATAAGCCAGGAGTTAAAATTCTGATAGTCCCAACCATGAAATGCTGCCCCAGCTCCAGAATAGGTGTCTGAACTGCTTTGCCAATTGCCTGTTGCCGAACCTATTTGTTCAATGGTCCAGCCATGTGGAGGCCATGTGTCGAAACTTTCTGATAGCAAGGCATTTTTGTCAGCTCTGTATGTTGTGTTTTTAATCCTTGCAGAAAACTGAGAGGTTTCTTTTTGAGTGTCATTGTGAACAGAATATATTAAGTCTTTTTCTTGTCCAAATGCAGGCGACATAGCTATGGAAAAAAGAAAAACAGAAATTAGCAAGTATGAAAGCATAAAAGAAGATGCAATGCTTTTGTTTGCAATAAACCTAATCTTATTAACGTCGCAAAAGAATAGATTTTTTCTTGTCTCATGCCATATGGTAAATGTATTCAATAAGGGTTTATGAGGAGCCTTCATGGAAAAAGGGTTTTATGTATAAATCAATATGATTTAAGGTTATAAGTCAGGGTTTTTTTGTTAATGCAAAGGTACGTAAACATACCTATGCCTATATACGGGTTTGATACGATAAAGGTTTCCGGATTTTCGGACTTAAATATCATTGCTTGAAATCTCCTTAAGAACCTGAGGAAGAGAGAATGTGATGATGGAAAAAAGTTATTAACAAGCATGGTTTATCGGTTTAGGAAAAATCAATAACAATACCTTTCAATATCTGTTTTTACACGCAAAAGGGGAGTTGTTAATATCTTTTGATGTGCATAAAGTGCAGAAAAACAGCGTTATAGGATTACTTAACCCCCGCTTTCCATTCCTTTTACAAATATGCGCAGAAAAACGCCTGGCGCATAAGTACAAATACCTACTTTTGTGTAAGTAAAATCATCGGAATTTTCCCCCCTAATATAAACACCTGGTAATTATGAAGGTAAATCGTTTTAGTTTTTTGCTGGTTCTTCTTCTGGTTCTGACAAACCTGGTCAATGCACAGGTATATGAAAGTGTACGCACCGGAAGCTGGACCCAGGCCAATACCTGGCTCAACGGAAATATACCTCCGGCCCAAACTGAAGGGATTACTATTAAAATCAATGAAGGACATACAGTAACCTTTCAGGACAATGGAGGTAATTATCGCTATGGTAATAATGTTGTGTTTGATATAGAAGGTGTTGTGAATGTTAATGGTTGGGGAGGATTCCGGGTTGGCAACAATGCTGAATTTCTGGTAAAAGGAAGTCTGCGGAACGGACAAAATATGACCCTTGGGCAAAACGCTTCTTTCAAAATCTGGAACTCATTTGTTGTGGCTTCTGTTTTTCAAACCGGCAACAATGCAGAGTTTATTATATACAGTGATGGAGTTTTGAGAAATACACAGTCTTTTACTACCGGCAATAATGCTGAATTTCAGGTGTTAGGCCAGATTGTCAATAACGGCCACAAATTTGAAACAGGAAATGGAAGCAATATGAAAATTGGACTGGAAGGCTTGTTTAACAATACAAGTTCTTTCGAATCGGGTGATGATTTTGATTTGGTGGTGAATGGTGAAGTAAGAAATACAGGTTACAAGTTTTCGTTGGGTGATAATGCCTCCATGGAAATTGGACAGGAAGGGTTGTTTAAAAATACAAGTTCTTTTGAAGCGGGTGATGATTTTGATATGTTCTTAAATGGGATATTAGACTCCGGGAATAGTTTTAAAGTTGGTGTTAATGCATATGTTTATATTGATGAAAATGGACTCGTCACATCCCGGGAATTCATGTCGTTTGAAGACGGGCTTGTTTTGTTTATTGAAGGCGAATTAAATTTGTTAGGAAACAACTTCGTATTAGGTGCCGATGCTCATATTTATCTTCTGGGGAATATTTATATTGCGAATCATTGGCTCTTTAAACCTTCCTCGGATGGGAACAGCTATTTTTATATATGTAATGGAGAAGAAAGCCCGGTCAATTTGCCAAAAAATTCTTTAGTGGTTGAAAATGATTGTGGAGTATTGCCCGTTGAATTATTGTT
>RECE01000267.1 GCA_007694165.1 Bacteroidota bacterium | reverse complement strand
TTCAAAATACCACAGACATAAAGCAGATGATCCTTTTGAACATCACCGGACAGGTTTTACAAACACGGGAACTCAACCAGGATGAAAGCATCACCCTGCAAACAGAAGGACTGCTGCCTGGCATTTACATTCTGCGTTTGACCGCTTTTGATGGGAGTGTGCTGGCTGTAAAGGTGAATAAGATGCAGTATTAATAAAGCTTTTTCTATTATTACTTTGACATATTTGGAAAAGACTTAAACCTATTTTATACAGGTGGTAGAAACCTTATTCTCAAAATTCATTTAACCTTAGTAGAAATAGGGATGGTAGAACAACTTTTAACCTTATTACCTTATTGTACATCCTCCGATCAATCATTTTCCAATAAGGTAATAAGGTTCAATTAACTACTTATAATTTCCTTTCTACTAAGGTTGGCGGTTGATAAATAAGGTTTTTGAATTGAAGCTGGATTCGTCATGATAAATCTTTACGGGCAAGTAGTAGCTGACAGACACATTTTGTAATGTTCACCAAAATGGCCCCATGTGTGAAACCTATTTTTATGTATCGCTTCCTTTTCTGTTGCTAACCAACTTTCTAATGCAATTCTAATATTTTCCCGGTGTAAATTTCGTAATTTTGATGGCCAATTGTTTTTATGTCAAACCATTATGGAAATACTCATTATAGAAGACGATCATCGTCTGGCCAATATTATCAAAAGGGGATTGGAAGAAAATCAATTTACCACAGCAGTAGCGTACGACGGAGAGATGGGACAAAAGCTGGCCCTGTCCAAAGATTATGCTCTTATCATATCAGATATCATATTGCCGGGAATTAATGGACTTGAACTGTGCCGGAGAATCAGGGCTTTCAAACCCCATATTCCAATTCTGATGCTCACCGCCCTGGGTACCACCGATGATAAGGTGGAAGGATTTGATGCCGGGGCTGATGATTACCTGGTAAAACCTTTCGAACTGAGAGAGTTGCTGGCCCGCATCAGGGCCTTACTCAAAAGGGCGGGCAACGCGACTGCTGAAACTTCCCATGTGCTGAGCTACGCGGATCTCACCATCGATACCCACTCCAAAAAAGCCTTTCGCAGTAATGAGGAAATAAAACTTACTCCCAAAGAATTCAAGCTCCTGGAGTTTATGGTGCGCAACCCTCAACGCGTTCTCTCCAGAGACGAAATCGCCGAAAAAGTATGGGACACCCATTTCGATACCGGCACCAACTTCATTGACGTATACATCAACTACCTGCGCAAAAAAGTGGACAAACCCTTTGATAGAAAGCTCATTCATACGAGGACGGGGATGGGGTTTGTGATGGAGTGAGAGATGAATTATGAATGTTGAATTATGAATGATGAACCGAGCCATGACAAAAATTTTGACATACACGCGGATGATTCTAATTTGCAGCATGGTAAAACATGCAGTACGATTATTGTTGGCTATTTATCCCGCTTTTCGCGGGAGCTCCATCTGACCTATTTAATCAATTTTAGATAGATGAATCATGAGTTCGGAATATATTTGTTTGTAAAACTAAGGGTATGGCGAAAAATACAGATAAAAATATCATGCTAATAAAATCCTTTGCTTTTGCCGTGAGAACAGTTAAATTGTATAAGTATTTGACAATCACGAAAAAGGAATTTGTGATATCTAAACAATTGTTGAGAAGTGGTACAGCCATTGGAGCTATGGTAAGGGAAGCACAAAACGCTGAATCAACAAAAGATTTTATTCACAAACTTGGTGTTGCTCAGAAAGAATGCGACGAGTCACTTTATTGGTTGGAACTGCTAAAAGAATCTGAATTTCTAAGCCAAAACGAGTTTTCAGACATCTGGAATGATGGTTCCTCCTTGCTTAAAGTCATTAAAAGCGCCATAATAACAACCAAAGAAATGCTAAACAGCGCAAATAAAAAAAATGATAATACAACTTAATACTGGAGTCTGGTTTTATCGGGGTTAGGCACTGAACTCCACATTCATAACTCATAATTCATAATCCATCATTCATAATCCATGCAACTAAAACTAAAACTCACTCTTCTCTTTACCCTGCTCGCCGGAGCCATCCTTGCTCTTTTCGCATTGATTATATATTTTTCGGCATCTATAGATCGCAAAAATGAGTTTTACAGTCTTTTGCAAAAGGAAGCCATAACCCGGGCCAATGTTTTGCTGGGGGCAGGAGTACCTGCAGAAACTTTGCAAACCATTTACATGGAGCATCGGGAAATCATCAATGAGGTGGAGGTGGCCATTTATACTCCGGATTTTACGCTTCTCTACCATGATGCGGTGGAGATTGATTTTGTGAAAGAGACTCCTGAAATGATCCGGGAGATTCTGGAAAAAGGTGAAATCCGGTTTACCCAGGAAGGATGGGAGGTGGTAGGAGTGCATTATGTTTTTCAGGGAGAATCTTACATCCTTACAGCTGCGGCCTACGACGAGTACGGCCATACCAAACTTGCCAATCTTATACAGATTCTGCTGCTTTCATGGCTGGTTTCTGTGGTTATTATCTTTTTCGCAGGCAGATTTTTTGCCTGGCGTGCCCTGCAACCCGTATCGCAGATGGTTGAAAAGGCGGAAGAGATTAGTGCTACACAATTGGGATTGCGTCTTAGTGAAGGCAATGGCAAAGATGAGTTGGCTGAGCTGGCCATTACCTTCAATGAAATGCTCGACAGGCTGGAAAACTCTTTCGATGCACAAAAGGAATTTGTTTCCAGTATTGCTCATGAGCTTCGTACCCCTTTGGCAGCCATTGTGGGAGAAGCAGAATTGACCCTTTCGCAACAACGAAACCCAGACGATTACCGGCAGGCGTTGGGGAAAATCCATGACGATGCAATGGAATTGTCCAAATTAGCAGGAGGCTTGCTTGACCTGGCAAAAGCCAGTTATGAGCCCGAGCAAATAAGCATGAAGGATATTCGCATTGACGAGGTCATGCTCGATGCACGCCATGAGCTTTTGAAGCTTAATCCGGGCTATCATGTGGAACTTGGTTTTGAAGAAAATTTTGATGATGAGAGCATTCTCAATGTAAGGGGAAATGAATATTTGCTGAAAATAGCGTTTGTCAATTTGATGGAAAATGCCTGCAAGTTTTCAGCCGACAAGCGTGTAGAGGTAACCATGAAGGTGTCGCAGGGCAAGCCCGGTGTCGTGTTTTCTGACAAGGGAATCGGTATTCCGGAAGAGGAGATGGAACTGATCTTAAAACCCTTCTACCGGGGAAAAAACAGCAGGGATGCCCGGGGAAGCGGGATTGGGTTGTCGCTGGTGCAAAGAATAGTAAGGTTGCACAAGGCTCAATTGATTCTTCAGTCGGATGAAGGGAAGGGAACAACGGTTGCTGTAAATTGGGGCTGATGATGCCGCTTCTGCGAAAAGACTTAAATTCCGGCGTTCAGGCCGGAAAAATAAAGCCGGAACTTACATTCCGGCTTTATTGTTTTTTAGTCATGCAAAATATGCGATAAGCATCGCAAGCAGTATTATAGCAGATATTCTGGTGACAAGAAACATGTAATCATTTCTTTGTGTAGCTTGAAGCTTCTGGGAGATTAATGCATTCTTTTTCATAAGCTTTGAGATTTGCCCACCATGCGGGTGCTCTCAAAGCAGCCATCATAGTGGAAGGTTCATAATTCTGTTACTTGAATAAGGTTCAGCTTCCATCTCAATGGATTTCGTGAATACTTAAAGTGTTTGGTGCAAAGATACATTTTCTATTGTAAAAGGTTTATTAGAAAGTCGTTAGAATTTTGTGCTGTT
>RECE01000214.1 GCA_007694165.1 Bacteroidota bacterium | reverse complement strand
AAAAGATTCTGAGTTTTCCAATTGGGGAACATCCAAAGGGGGTGTTCTTTCCTCGAGATAGTCAATATAAACCACTGGTGGCTTTTCTAGACGTACCATTCCTCCTCCTTCGGCACCTACAACAACGCCTCCTATTTTTTTGATAAATGAGGAAGTATCGTACATTCCATGCATGGAAACGAACTGGCTTTTGGTACGATAATAATATGTTTCATAATGAGGCAGCAATTTTCCAGCCCTGGTAAGAAACTTATTTTCCAGCAAAGCCCAGTCAGCTGACGATCCGGCAGTAAAGTAAAAAATATATACTGCCGAGTCGATCTTTTCTACAGCAGGGTATAAATTTAACCACTCTGAGCGGTCATGGGTAATTACAGCCTCTTTTTCAAACAATTCTGACAAGCTTCGCTCAATGGCTCTTCGGTAGTTCCCTTGCACGACCCTCCTTTCAGCTGACCTGGTACTATATTGTCCTTCCTTTCCAAAAAGGTTGAAAATCATAAAACCTTCATGGTGCCGGTACCGCAAAAGCATATCGTAGTCATCGGCATCACTACGCCCCTTGTAATTAATGAATGCATCATATCCCATAGACTCCACTGCTCTTTTCACAGCAATATCAATATCTCCATGACTCCCTGGATAAAAATCAATTCTGATTGTTTGTCCCGACAAGACCGCAGGCATTATCATCAGGATAAAAGCCCAAATTAAAAGCCGGATTTTCAGATTAGTCTTCATTCTGTTGGTTTTTTGGTGTTTTGTTTTGGCTTCGCATATCCAAAGCTAAATAATTACAATCCAAACAAGAATTCTCGTGAAAATATACTTCTCAGCAATAAACTTCCATAATCCTCCTGTAACCAATCAGGAAAAAAGAAGCTAAAGGTATGTTTAGTTTTGCAATTATTAACAAATACAAAAATATAAAACTAATTGAAACAAAAGGACTAATACATGAAAAATTTGCAGCCGCTTTTTCTGCAGGATTCTTCATAACAGAAAAAATCATTGATATCGGATAAAGACAGCGATTAGAGAGCAGGGAATAGATGAGTAGAGAGTAGAGAAAAGTGAATCTTCGAAGACAGAGCCTGAAGGGCTCAAACAATAATAGCCCGGGGTAGAGAGACATAGCCGTCAGGCTATGGAGCGGAACCCCGGGTAATGAGACCTAATGATAAATGGCGCTGCGAAATAAGTGTTATTTAACAACCCGATGTTAATGACAGCGCCCTTCGACAAGCTCAGGGACCGTCACCATTAACCAACTTCGCTGGAGCGACAGGGTTATAGAAAAGCAAAGTCGCCTAATCGAACCGGTGCTGTGGTAAAAATGGTGATGAAAAGACGACTACAAATCCGTTTCTCTTGCAGGGGAACCCATTTCAACCCCTTCTACGTCCACCTCGTCAATAACCATGGGAGGCTCGTAACCAAAGAGGCTCTCTTTGGTAATCATTACTTCATAAGGCTTGCGGCTCCGGTTGTTGAGTTCGCGCTGGCGGATCCACGGATTGAGGGTACGCAACTCCTTGTAGGTTATCTGGTGTTCATGGGCAAAGGCAACCCAGTCAGGGACTGAAGAATCTACGGTTACGATATAATATTCAAAGGGTGGGTATAAATCTTCTTCGCTAAAATTAAAGCCATGGGCCCTTGGATTTTCAAAAATGGTTTTGATGGCCAGTATTCTGAATACATACCTGGACGTTTCTTCATTGAGCCACAGATCATAGTAGCTGTTTTCCAGCTGGGAGGAAATCTGCCTGTTCAGCCCTGTCCTGCCCATGTTATAGGCAGCGGCAGCCAATGTCCAGCTGTTGTATGACTTATGCGCACTACGCAAATATTTTGCAGCTGCACGGGTAGATTTCTCCACGTGATAGCGTTCGTCTATTTCGTTGGTAACCTCCAGCCCCAGCTCTCTGCCGGTTGCCTGCAAAATCTGCCAGTATCCTGCTGCTCCGGCAGGGGAAACCACATTCATCAAGCCACTTTCTATCAATGCCAGGTATTTAAAATCATCAGGAATCCCTTCTTCCTCCAGAATAGGTTCAATTAATGGAAACCAACGGTAGGCCCGCTTGAAAAACAGAATAGTTTGTGATTGCCAGTAGCTGTTGACCAGCAGTTCCCGGTCAAAACGTTCGCGGATATCAAAGTTATGCACTGGAACAGGCTCGCCGGCAAAATTGAGATTCTCAGGTATGGGTAATGCATACACGCTATAGCTGTGATCCGGCGGTTCCAAATCGCTTGTGGAAGGAATTACCAAAACATGGGTAAAAGACACAAGCTTTACCATTAAAACGATAATAAAAGGAACAGATAATATCAGGAGAACTCTTTTTGAAATGGCCATAACAAACTTTCGGGTAACAAGTGTAAAAAAATAAGAATACTTTGCAAAACTAACGGAATTAATCCACCTGTAATTGCGTCAAACACGTAATATAGCTGAGAAAATGTTAAATTGAACTAACAGATAAAATCTGCCTGGGAGAAACACTAAAACAAACCCGGGATATCGGGCGGAAAAACCTTCTTTAGAACGATTCTAATTAACTGATATTTTGTCGAAAAAGGTGAAAAAAGAGCCCCCGATATTTTAAATTTTGTAGTTTTGCCTACAGAATATAATTTACACATATAAAGGAGATTAACTGTATGAACATCACTGATTTAAAACAGAATTACAAAAAGCTGAAAGAGGTCGACTATCAGTTGAAACCTTTAGACAGAGGTTATACTGACAAGATACTCTATATCAACGTTGGAACCAACGAGGTAAAGGAAAAAGACGTGCCCGCCCTGATGAAGGAAAAATTTATCGGCGGCAAGGGCTATGGCCTCAAATTATTGTGGGATGCCACCAAGCCCGACACCAAATGGAATGACCCCGAGAATGAGGTTATCATTTCCAGCGGTCCTGTAGGTGGTATTACCCAGTATTCAGGAGCCGGCAAATCCTTGCTGGTAACCATTTCACCCCAGACAGACTCCATTATGGACTCCAACGTGGGTGGCTTTTTCGGCCCCTTCCTTAAGTTCTCAGGCTTCGACGCACTGGAGATTCAGGGCAAAGCCGAGAAAGATGTAATTATTTTCATTGACGGTGCCAACAACAAAATCGAAATCATCGAAGACCCGGGTTTCGCCAAAGACTCCCACATCCTTGCTGAAGAGCTTACCGAGCTTTTTGCCAAAGATGAAAAAGATGCCAAAAACATTGGTATCGTTTCTACCGGAGCTGCTGCCGAAAACTCACTTATCGGTATGGTCAACTTCACCTTCTATGACCTCAAGCGCAAGAAGATTCGTCTGAAGCAAGCCGGCCGCGGTGGTATCGGAACGGTTTTGCGCGACAAAAGAATCAAGGCTATCGTAGCACGCATTGACGGCGTTACCGGAAACCTGAACAATGTTGCCGACCTGGAAACCATCAAGGACAGAGGTCGTAAATATCAGCAGGAAATGCGTGAGCTGGACGACCATCAGTGCCAGATGCGCAAGAAAGGCACTGCCAACATCGTAAACGTTATGAACGACTACGATCTGCTGCCTACCCACAACTTTAAATTCGGAAGCCACGTAGACGGCATTAAAATCCACAGCGATATATTGCGCGAAAAGTATTTTACCCAGAACGTGCCTGACGGTTGCTGGATAGGTTGCGCCATGAGCTGTTCCAAAGGGGTGGATGATTTTGTACTGAAAACCGGGCCTTACAAAGGAGACGCGGTTATTGTTGATGGTCCGGAATACGAAACTGCAGCCGGACTGGGCTCTAACCTTGGCATTTTTGATTATGATGCTATTATTGAACAGAATTTCTACTGCGATACTTACGGTATCTGCACCATCACCTGGGGTACCATCGTTGCTTTCATCATGGAATGCTACGAAAACGGTGTCATCAACAAGGAAATCACAGGTGGCCTGGAGCTGAAATTTGGCAATTCTGAAGCTGCCCTGGA
Source organism: Bacteroidota bacterium (assembly GCA_007694165.1). Taxonomy (GTDB): domain Bacteria; phylum Bacteroidota; class Bacteroidia; order Bacteroidales; family UBA7960; genus SKVR01. Next base: position 13,619 of record RECE01000214.1, on the reverse strand, counting down.
GCTGATGCACCAACTGGCACGCGGTGAAGGTTTCGGAATGGTAGCGGGTATGGGTGTACAAAAAATGAAGGAACTATTTGTTGAAAAATACAACGCCGACCCCAGATTCCTCAACGACATCGGTATGGTGAACAAAGGGCTTGAGTATTCGCAGTATGTTTCCAAGGAATCATTGGCTCAGCAAGGCGGTTATGCCATGACCAACAAAGGACCTCAGCATGACGAGGCCTGGCTGATCTTTATGGACATGGTAAACAATCAGCTTCCCACTTTCGACGACAAAGCTGAAGCGTTGCATTACTTCCCCATGTTCCGCACCTGGTTCGGACTGGTTGGACTTTGTAAGCTTTGCTGGAACGACGTTGTGCCCAAAGGCAACGAGCTTACCGATGAGCCCCACAAGATTCCTGAGCACGTTGAAAACTATGTGGCTATTTTCGAAGCTGTAACGGGCAAACCCTTCAGCAAAGAAGAGATGATTCGCCAAAGCGAGCGTGTTTATAATTTCCAGCGCATCTTCAACCTGCGCCGTGGTTATGGTAAGCGCATCCATGATGCACAGCCCTACCGTGCCTGTGGTCCGGTTACCAGGGAAGAATACGAATCGCGCCAGGAGCGTTACGACAAGCAGCTGAAAGAAGACGTAGGTTTTGACCCCACTGGCAAATCTACCGAAGAAAAAATGGCTGCTCTGCGCACATACCGTGAAGACCGCTATGAGCAACTGCTCGACGCCGTTTACGCCCGTCGTGGCTGGACCAAAGATGGTATACCCACCATCGAACACCTCAAAGACCTTGAGATGGACCTGCCCGAGTTGGTAGAAGTGGTTCAGCAGCATTTGAACTAAATAGTGCTTGCAAGAAAACGCCAATTGCTGCGTTATGCTTGACTTCAAAACAGTCATTTACGAAAAGTAAACTCCTGTTTTTCAGCCATCGCATGCCTTGCACTTGTCGCTTTCTTATCAAGCACATGCAGAAATAATAAGTTTTCTTGTTGAAACTATAAATACTCACCACAAAAAAGGGAGGCGCTCAGAGCGACCTCCCTTTTTTTGTTTTCCCTGGCGGGCGAATAATATTTTTTAGCTATTTTAGTCCTATGGTTACGCTACTGGATATTTTCAGGGAATTTTTTCGGTTGGGCCTCATTGCCTTTGGCGGCCCTGCAGCCCATGCTGCCCTGATGGAAACAGAACTGGTAGCCAAAAAGAAATGGGTCACACGACAACAATTCCTGGATTACCTGGGGGGAGTGAACCTGATCCCGGGTCCGAACTCTACCCAAATAACGATGCTGGTGGGCTATCAACTAAGGGGTTTTTGGGGGATGATTCTCGGTGGAATGGGATTTATCATCCCTGCGGCACTGATTACGGGAGTCATTGCCGTGTTTTATGTGCGATATGAGCACCTGCCCGGGATGGAAATTGTGCTCAATGGGATCAAGCCTGCCATCCTTGTGATCATAGCCGGTGCCATCGTAAAATTGGGAAAAAAAGCCATTAAAAGTTTTCAGCTTGCTATCCTGGGGGCAATCGTTGTTGTTGCAACCCTGGCAGGGCTCAATGAAGTTTTGGCTATACCCGGAGCGGGTATTCTGGGCATGTTGTATTTCATGGCCAGAAACAAAGGCCATCAGGGGCCATCAAAGTCTGTATTTCTGCCACTTTTGAGCATTCCACTGGCTGGCAGTGTCATTGTATCCTATTCTGCTACAAAACTGTTCTGGATATTTTTAAAAATAGGTGCTTTGCTATTTGGATCGGGCTATGTGCTGATAGCTTATGTAAATGCAGAGCTGGTGGAAAAACTCGGTTGGATTACCCCGGGACAGTTAATAGATGCCATTGCCATCGGACAGATAACACCAGGACCACTGATCTCCTCGGCCACATTCATTGGTTTTTTGCTGGATGGTTTCCAGGGAGCTGCCATTGCCACCATGGCCATTGTCCTCCCCTCTTTTATATTTATCCTCATTCTTTACCCATTTATTAAAAAACTCAGGCAATCGCCTGTTTCAGCAGCCTTTCTGGATTCCGTTAATGTTGCTGCCGTGGGGGTAATGGCATCTGTTTTTATTGTTTTGAGCTTTGAAGTAGTAACAGGCTGGAAACCCGCTTTGATCATGTTGCTTACCTCACTGGCCGTGTGGGGACCATTGAAAATCAACACCCTCTGGATCATTGCCGGCGCAGCACTGGCAGGCTATTTGCTCTCGTTCGTGTAATATTGTTTTCACTTTTGCTGTTCCTTCCCGGATTTTTATTCAAAAAAAATCAAATTACATACTCTCCATTGTTTTCCTAACCAATGATTATTGGCGATAAACTATTTCCATTTCCCAACCAGTCAAAAAAACAATACTTCCGTTTAATTATAATGCGTAAAACGCTGAAATTAAATTAAGTAAAGCACTGTTTTTAAGGCGGATTCTTTAACAGACATTTGCATAAAAAGTACAAAAGAAGGTATTGACAGATAATATTCCTGCCAGCATCTTTATTACGTAAACAAATTGAAAATTAAAAGAATAAAAAGCCATGCAAAAAGGAGGACAGAAGACGAGAATGCAATCAAAGAGTATTCGGTTTAAAATTTTCGCCACCCAGAATGCATTAAATGCATTGCTGTTTCTGGTGATAGTATTTTTGATTTATCGCACAGTAGATAGAGAGTTAAACAGATATTTTGACGGCACTATACGCACCCAGGCTCAGTTCATTCAGGATGAAATGAGCCGTTTGCAGCAAACCGCGCTACAGGCAGGAGAATGGTTTGAAAACTCTGCGCGCCTGGCAGAAGCTCTGGAAACCAACGACCGGCAAATGGCCCTGGAGTTGGGCCAAACGGCCATGAATGCTTTTGGCCTGCACTACTTTGTGGTAACCGACAACGAGGGCAATGTCCTCATCAGGGCGCATGCTCCTGATAACCATAGTGACAATATTGGTAACCAGCGCAATGTGCAACTTTCTCTACAGGGACGCAAAAGTGTAGGTATTGAGGAAGGGAGAGTAGTAAAGCTCTCCATCAGGGCCGGCACTCCCTTGAGGGGAAGCAATGGCCAGATTATCGGAGCCATTTCCACAGGATTTGTATTCGACGATACCCGATTTGTGGATGATATCAAACGCGCAATTGGATCAGAAGTTACCATTTTTACCGGCAATACACGCTACCAAACCACCATTACCGACAACAGCGGCAGGCGAATCGTAGGCACTGAACTGGGAATACCGGAAATCGAAAACAGGGTGCTTATTCAGCGGCAAACTTATTACGGCAATTCGCGAATTGCAGGAGAACCTTACAAGGCAGCCTACATGCCGTTGATTGACCTGAACAACGAAGTGATTGGAATGCTCTTTTGCGGAACCAGCATGCAGGTGATTAACCAACTCAACCGGGGAATTATTACCTACGTAGCGGCTGTTTTTATTTTAATCATTTTGCTCATTACATTTATTCTCACCTGGATCATCAACCGTTTTGTCATCAACCCCATAGCAAAACTGGTTTCGGCTTCAGAAAAAATTGCCAATGGAGATCTCAACGTAAGCATTGAAGTGGAAAGTGATGATGAGGTAGGAAAGCTTGCAGACTCCCAGAACAAAATGGTGGCATCTTTGCGCAATATCGTACAGCAGGTTATTGATATCTCCGGTTACCTTTCCACGGCCAGCCATCAGATGAGCTCCACGGCACAGCAAATATCGCAGGGGGCCAATGATCAGGCATCCTCTGTTGAAGAGGTTTCCTCTTCCATGGAGGAGATGTCTTCCAACATTTCGCACAACACTGATAATGCGCGTGGCACCGAAAAGATTGCCCAGGTATCCGTGCAGGAAGTGCGGAAAGGGAACGAATCAACCATAGAAGCAGCCAAAAGCATGCGGGAAATCGCAGAAAGAATTTCTATCATCAGCGAAATCGCTTCTCAAACCAACCTGCTGGCCCTTAACGCCGCCGTTGAAGCTGCCAGGGCCGGAGAACACGGTAAAGGCTTTGCTGTGGTAGCCTCTGAAGTAAGAAAACTTGCAGAGAGGAGTCATGTTGCTGCCGAAGAAATCAATAAACTATCAGATTCGGGATTGAGAATTTCTGAGCAGGCTGGCGAAATGCTGAAAAAGATTGTCCCCGAAATTGAGAGAACAGCTACCATGATTCAGGAAATAGCCGCTGCCAGCAACGAGCAAAGCACAGGTGCAGAACAAATCAACACTGCCCTTGCATCCCTCAACCAGATCACCCAGCAAAATGCCTCAGCCAGTGAAGAATTGGCTTCAAGCTCTGAAGAGTTATCAGCACAAGCCGAACAGCTCAAAGAGATGACTGCATTCTTCAAATTGTAGAACGGTTATTCATTGAGCTGATTGCGAAGCTTTTTTGTCAATCCGGCCACTACCAAATCATACGAATCCCGGGTCCATTGTTTGAGCAACGGATCCGGGATTTCTCCATTGGTAAGTATCGTGTTCCAGTGTTTTTTGCTCATGTGATAACCCGGCTGCACGCCCGGGTATTGTTCCCTCAACTCCAGGGCCTTTTCAGGATCACATTTCAGGTTGATGCTTTCAAAGGTATCAACGTTGGTCAAAGCAAACATCTTTCCCATTACCTTAAACACAAGGGCCTGTTCGTCAAAGGGGAAATCCTCAGTGGTTCCCTTCATGGAGAGACAAAAATCGCGGAATTCTTCTATGTTCATAGGATGTTATTTGTTTGAAAAGTTGGTTATGATTTACAAATGTCTGTAATCCTTACCGTCGGTTCCGAATAAATGGGGCTAAAGCCCACTGTTCTTATAGTCTTTTAAAACCGTCAGTTAAAACTGACGGCAATGGATATGTTACACTATTGGAATCCTACTCTGTCAAAAAAACCAACATTTCAGGAAATAAAATCCTGCATCAATTCATACACCCTTCTCACATGCCTTTCCTCTGTGGTTCTTTGACCTACGGAGAGTCGCAGGCAGTATTTACCATTCAAAACGGTATGGGTAAGATATACATCGCCGGAAGCGTTGATCTTTTCCAGCAGATTCTTGTTGAATTCATTTAGGGTAGCATCGTCAAATCCCTGCTTCACATACCGGAAGCAAACCAGGCTAAGGTTAACGGGGGCAAGAATTTCAAAATCAGGATTTTCTTTCAGCCAGCCGGCAAATTTAGCAGCCAGCCCAACGTGTTTGCGCACCATGTCGGCAATGCCCTCCTGCCCGTAATAGCGAATTACGAACCAGAGCTTCAGTGAGCGGAAGCGCCGGCCCAGCGGCACGCCCCAGTCGCGGTAATTGTTAACCTTTTCATCAGCCGCGGTTTTGAGATATTCGGGCATGATGGAAAAAGTGCGTTTAAGTATCTCCGGTTCTTTTACGAAATAGGCCGAACAGTCGAAGTTGGTCAACATCCATTTGTGGGGGTTAAAAACAAAGGAGTCGGCTTTTTCCGTCCCTTTCATAAACTCCCTGTATTGGGGAACGATGGCGGCCGTACCGGCAAAAGCAGCATCCACGTGCAGCCATATTCCGTATTGCATGCATATTTCTGCTATTTCTTCCACCGGATCCATGGCCATGGAAGAAGTAGTTCCCAGGGTGGCCACCACACAACAGGGTACAAAACCTTTCTGCAAGTCTTCCTCAATGGCCTGGCGCAACACATCAGGCTTCAGGGCAAAGTTTTCATCCACTTCCACATACACCAGGTTTTGCTTTCCGAAACCGGCAATTTTCACCCCCTTCTCAATGCTGGAGTGGGTCTGGGAGCTGGTGTAAATCCTGAGGGTTTTATCAAATCCTTTTTGGTTGACTTCAAATCCGGTGGTTTTCTCGCGGGCCGAGAGCAGAGCGCACAAGGTGGCCGTAGAGGCTGTATCCTGTATAACACCGGAGAATTCTGCCGGTAAGCCAATCATATCTCTTAGCCAGTTCATCACCACCTCTTCCAGTTCGGTGGCCGCCGGAGAGGTATCCCAAATCATGCCCTGAACGCCCAGACCGGCAGTGAGCATTTCGGCCAGCACCGATACGGGACTGTTGTTGGCCGGGAAATAGGCAAACCAACCCGGGTGCTGCCAATGGCTTATGCCCGGCATGATGATGCGCTTAAAGTCTTCAATGATTTTTTCCGTCGCTTCTCCTTTGTCAGGGGGAGCAGACGGCAATTGTTTTTTCACATCTCCCGGCCCTAACCTGGACTTTACAGGATACTCTTCAATGGTTTCATAGTATTCTGCAATCCAGTCCACCAGTTCGTGGCCATATTTGCGAAAAGCTTCTTTGTCCATACAACAACAGTCTTTAAGGGTTCAAAGAACATCAAAATGTCACTCCTTCATATACTTTTTCTTCACCTCTTCATAAGAAGGAATATTCCGATGATGCCATTTGGCAATAACCTCCCAGTCTTTCATCAACACCAGTCCGGGATTGGCCCTGACAATGGTTTTCAGCTTGATGGCATCGGACTGGTAAAAGGGATAAGCTGCCTGGATCTGATGCCTGAACACATCAATATCGTCCAGGGAGCTGCCTGTAAGGGCAATGAAGGAAACATCATCGGAATCAGCCTGTGCGGCAAAATCGTTGATGCGTTTTTCAAAGGCCTTCTCATTGGTACGGCGCACATCATACACAATCAGCAAAAACTGGTAGTCGGGATTGCCCAGGTAAATGTCGGCCACATCAAACCCCGATTCATCCTGTATGACAAAGTCATCAATGGGAGCTTCGATGTATTCCTGTATGATAATCTCTTTCCTGTCAACATATTCCCATCCATCCTCTGCCGCAGGAAGGTCACTCACAGCAAATTCTTTCTGCTCTCCCGTTTCTGTGTTTCTATAGATGAAATAAAATTCTGCAATTTCATCCTGGATGGGTTGCATTTGTTCTTCAATGTTGTTGCCCACTTTCCATGGACGGAAGTCAATGACGGGCAGGTTTCTGATACCATACACCGAAAGCCAGGTGATAAAAACAAACAACAGGATTACCAGGTACCAGTCTTTCCTTTCTGACCAGAGGGGTTTCACCCGGTCTTTATATACAAAGATGAAAACGGCAGCAGCCAGGATAAATATATTTTTGTAGAATGTAGCCCAGTTGCTGATGATCAGGGCATCGCCAAAACACCCACAATCAGAAACGGGTTCGAAAATGGCGATGTAAAGGGTAAGGGGTGTAAAAACGAGCATGAACAACAATCCCCCCCATGCACTGTAGCGCATTTTGATACCCAGCAACACCGTAAACCCGATTACAAACTCCAGTCCGCTCATAAAAATGGACAAGGGTAAAGCGGTGGGGAAAAGCCATTCGGTGCCAAAAGCCATGAAGTAATCCTGGAATTTATAGGTAGAACCCAGCGGGTCAATGGCTTTGACAAATCCGGAAAAGATGAATATTACGCCAAACAGGAGGCGCGAAATCCAGAGCAAGATATTGATCAGAGAATCTTTCTTCATAACATACAATTTTGGTTAGGCAGTGCGAATTTAGTGAATCTGTTTGAAAGTCAAATCATCCAATAATGAAAAAATATCATTGGTGCAGGGGTAGATATACAAATTCAAATTTGTTGAAAACAGACCTCAAATTGCGCTGTCATTTTGTTGGTTTCAATTCCCGGAATATTTTCGCAGCGCATAAATCAATTTAAATATTCCTGACTACAAAGGTTTCCGGGCCGCTGGCCCTAAGCTTTTGTTAATTGAACAAGCAGCATAACCTGGGCCGCAGGCCCTTAACTTTTGTAGGATAAAATGTTTAACAGCGAAATGCGCTGCGGTTTAAACTCCATTAAAGAACTGATTTTAATTTCAGCGCAATAGCAGTTTTGTTGTTCGAAGCTATCTGCAATAATTCCGACCTTATCAGGGCTTTAGCCCCTGATCAACAGCATGATAAATCATGTAAATTAACAGTTCCTGTCAAGCAATCGGGCCCTGAGGCGAGCTCAAATGATTAATTTCCTTTTAAGAAACGGGCTATCTTAAAAAATAAACGGTAACCGTGTAGTATACTCCGACAATTATAAAAACAACTGCCGCGATTCTTCGAAACCAGAATTCAAAAGTTTTCACCTTGTTGTAAAAACTGCCAACCCCGCTAACGCTGAAGGCAAGCAACCAGGCGATAATGATTACGGGCAGACCGGTGGCAAAAGCAAAAACCGGTGGCAATAGGAGCCCTGATGTGCTGGCTACCGTCATGGGAATTAACATGCCAAAATACAACACACCACTATAAGGACAAAAGGCCAGTGCAAAAACCATCCCCAGCACCAATGCACCCCCCGAACTTCCCCCGCTTGCTTTGGCGGCAATGCGATCGGTAAAACCTAATCCCTTGCCCCAGGGCATCTTGAAATTGATTACATCAAGCATAAAAATGCCGATGATTAAAAGCAATGGCCCCAGAATCAATTCACCATACACAGAGAAAAAAGAGCCAATGGCAAATACCCCTGCCCCAAAAAACAGGATAAGGCCCAGCAAACTGTAACTGATGATGCGCCCCAGGGTGTAATACAGTCCATTGGAAAATATGCGCTTCCTGTTGCTCAGATCTTTGCTGATGTAGGCTGTGGCAGTAATGTTGGTGGCAAGCGGACAAGGGCTGATGGCGGTCATTAACCCCAGGATAAAAGCTGAAAGAATGGGAACGTTGGTGTTGTCTAACAAATCATATAAAAATTCCATAAAAAGCTTTTAAAATTCCTGTTCGATAGTGTTTTTAATAATGGATGCAAAACGTGCTTCATCGCGCATGGCATAACGAAAACCATCACCGGTAAGATCAATGATCTCCTCCTGTTGCCCGTTTTTCTTCGAAACAATCAGCGTGGGCCCGAAAGCCTGGTATTTCTCTGCGATCCACTGGTTGCGGGGAGTATCCATTGATAAAATGTGAAAGGTAAGGCTACCTTGCTCTATCATTCCGGGGTAAGAAGTATAAATCGTTTTCTGTGCGGTTTCCTCCAGGGCTATGCAGGAAGGGCATCGCATCCGGTTATGGAAGTAATACACGTCTATTCGCTTTTCTCCTTCGGATAGCACTTTTTCGGTGAACACTGAAGGTGTTTCTTTTTCCTTGTTTTCCTTTGTTGATGGATTGCAGGAGGCCGCAATCACTAATAAACCAAGTAAAATTGCTTTACCAGAATACAATTGAAAGATTCTGTTCATATGTTTATACTTTTATTATTTGATATTGTGGTCTTTATGCTTTTAATGAGAATCCAATAATGTCAGCGCTACGCGCTTTGGGTTTTCGGGATGCATTAGAATTCTACCATAATTTCAGCGCTACGCGCCTTCTTTCACCGACTGCACTATCTTTCGTCCCCACCTAATCATGCTCATATGTGCTGATAGTTTTGTAAGGGTTCGGTTCATGATTGAAAGGATTTAAATTGTATGAAGTCTCAGCTGCTGTGTTTTTCCAGTATTCCCTTCAATTCTGACTTAGAGGGTACCCTCCCACTGATAACAACCTTCTCATTGATAACCAGACCCGGAGTTCTCAATACTCCGTAGGCCATGATATTCATGATATCTTCTTCTTTAATTACACTGGCATCCATGTTAAGCTCAGCTACCAGTTCACGCGTGGCATTTTCAAGGTTTTTGCAGGAAGCACAACCTGTGCCCAGAACTTTTATTACCATAATTTCCTGTTTTTGATTGGCAAAAAAACATTGACAGACAAAGGATTGTCCATCGTTTTAACTAAGAAAAATAATCATCGCAAATGTACGATGATTATTGTAAACTACAAATCATTGAAGAAATTTTTCTATTAACTTTTTGGCAGTTTGCCAGTTTTCCTGATTAATACAGTACTTCACACTGGGCGGAGTTATGTTCCCCTGGATTAGTCCGGCCGATTTGAGCTCTTTGAGATGTTGCGAAACGGTAGACTGTGCCAGGGGCAATTCCTGCACAATATCATTACAAATGCAGGTATCGCGATGGGCAAGCAGTTTCATAATGGCAATGCGTGCAGGATGTGCAAGCGCCTTGTAATAGCGGGCCAATTTTACATCCTCCAGATTGAAATCGCGCTGAACAGGGGTTTCTTTGATCAAGACAGAGAATATTTAAATATTTTAATTTGCCCTTGGCCCGGCAGCAGGCTTCATTTGTGTACCAAAAACTTCGGCACTTTCCTCTACAACCTCACCACGAATCCGGAATACTTTCATTCCTCTATCATCATTGGACATGACGCTTACGCTTCGGTTGATATTGTGGGGACGGGGTGCCAGTCTGAATTCTATTTCCACGATTCCTTTTTCACCCGGCATAATGGGTTGTTTAGGGTAGTTTTTTATGCGGGTACCGCAGCAGCCGCGCACACTGGAAACCACCAGGGGTTCGTCTCCTTCGTTTACAAACTCTATTTCCATGGTTACCGGTTCAAGGCTTTCCACAGCAATCTGGCCGAGTTCGGCTACTTCTTTAGTATACTCAAGGCGGGCACCCTTTTTGTCCTGGCTGATGGCGCCTGCCACAAAAAAGAACATGATCAGTAGTGTAAAAACACTTCTGTAAATAGCGGTTGGCCTGGGATTTAATTTTGTTGGTTTCATTGTAGTTAGATTTTAATTTTACGATCCGCTTAAAATTATATCACCCAAAGGTAATACTGTTACTGCATCAGCATATTGCGCTTTTACTGAATTTATTCAGTAATTACTCTTATTTCAATAACCGGGCCAGAAACCTTATTTTCCCAATCCCTTATCCACGTGTTCCTTAAGACCTGTCAGAAAAGCATCTTCGTTGCGGGCATGTCTGTAAGCAAAGGAGGTAAGATTGGAAGGATTTTCTTCTTTCCCTTCAATAATATTGATAAACAAAGCTGTACTAACAACACTAAACTTTTCTGCAACGGATTTCTGGTCATCATTCTCTACATTCACAATATGAAAAACCACCTCGCCCGATTCCATTTCAGAAGTGAAGTACGTTTCCATGGTTTTTTTGGTAAAATTTTCAATGGTTCTGCAAGGTCCGCATCTGCGGTTGCGATGGAAGTAATATACTTCAACTACCTTTTCACTTACCTGAACATCACCGGGTGATGCAGCATAGGTTGGCGTTTCCAGGGTAAACAACGTCGCCAGGAAGATAAATACCGGCATGTAAAGAAGATTTTTCATAACTGTGCTTTTTTGATGGGTTTTAACTTACATTGATTCCAGCTCACTGGAATCAAAACTAAACAGCGCAAATGTACGATAAATAAAAAACCGATGCAACCGTAGGAATACTTAAGTGAATTTGAAATTCACCGGTGCAATTCTACGGGATAACCGACTCTTGTTTTTTGCTTTTCAGGGTTATATGCGCATGCCATCATGGGCAAATGCGGAAGGTTAGCCCAGGGCAGACAGGAGGATGAATATCCTGAAGCATGGTAAACTATGATTTTTGTTGTCCTACAACCCTCACAATCAAAGGTATTGGATTGAAGAACTCCCCGGGTTTTCCCCTTAAAAAAATCCGGGCCGGCAAAAGCCGGCCCGGAACATTGAATAATAACAATAATTTTAAAAGATATTAATTGTAAGCTTCATTTTGAACCAGGTTGGGGTTCACATCGATTTCGCGCTGTGGAATGGGCAAAACCATTCTTGGGCTGTTCCATGGCAAAACGGTTCCGGCATCAGCAGGTCCTTCGGGGATGACTACATCCTCCCTGAAGCGGCGCACATCCTCCATCAGTCTGCCTTCGAAGCACATCTCGCGATATCTTTCCTCCCTGATCATTTCGAGGGTAAGGTTATCCCATGCACCAACGCCTGCTCTGAGGCGGATAGCATTGATATCATTGAGCGGTTGCGCTCCAATGGATGAGCCATTTCTGAAGTTGGCTTCAGCTCGTATAAGGATCATTTCAGCCAGGCGGATAACATTGATGTTCGCATCATGCTTGCCCCATTTGCTGGTTTGAATCCTGCCTGCCTTCCGTCCTACTCCCAGGTAAAGCATTCTGTTGATATCACCGATATCAACAGCATCGGGTACCGTATCGATAAGTGCTCTCAAATCACCTTCCTCAAACATGGCCAGGTGCATAGGTTTAATATCTATGTCACTTCTGCCGTATCCATCAAGGCTGGCAAAGAAAGTACCGATACCATCATTGGCCTGTCCGGCATTGCTGGTGGCATCCTGAATGATCATGAACACATCTTCAGTGGTGTAAGAATCATTGTTATAGGCTTGCCTGGGTGTATTTCTCAAAGCACCGTATCCCTCAAAATTTTCAACAACAAAAGAGGCCTGGTTGGCTGCAGCCTCCCAGTTTTCCATGGTCATATATACCCTTGAAAGAAAAGCAGCAGCAGTTGAGGCAGTGGCCCTTCCATTATTGGCTCCGTAGGTGGTAAAGCCAGCCAGCAAATTTCTGCTACTTACAAGGTCATTAATGAGTGAAGCATAAACATTGGCAACCGTTTCACGGGGTCTGAAGTCTGCATCGGTAATACCGGCAGTTGGCGTAAGAACAAGGGGAACACCAGGGTTAACAGCGGGATCACCATCGGTATAAGCCCTGCCAAATAAGCGAACCAGCTCAAAGTAGAGAATTCCTCTTATAAACCGCGCTTCACCTTCTACAATGGGCCTTACATCTTCATTAACAACATCCAGATTATCCAGAACATTGTTTACCAGGTCGATGATCCAGTAACTACGGTTCCAAATCGCAGCTATATTGCCACTGTTGGGGTCCATGTTTTTTCCTTCCATTTGTTCATACTGAATGAAAGTACCAGACCATGCAATTTGGCCAGAACTGGCGAGCAAATCACTGAAAAATATACTGCTACCTGCATATAGCTGAGGACCTGCAGTTCGATCCCATGCACCATACAAAGCATTTAACACACCATCGTGTGAATCATAAACAGCATCATCACTAACCGCCAGTTGAGGCTCAATATCCAGGAAATCGTCACAGGATACGACAATCATTGCGGCCAGCATACTAAATATGAGAAATATTGAGACGTTTTTTGTTTTCATAATAAAATACATTTTAAGTGTATAATTCAATACCGCACTGATTTAGAAAGAAAGATTTAAACCAAAAGTAATCGTTCTGGGCTGGGGAGCAGTAAAGAAGTCCCATCCCTGCTGAATATTGTTGGATTGTGTACCCACATCTGCGGTATTGGGAGAGCTGGTCTCCGGGTCGTAGCCAGGATAATTGGTAAAAGTCAGCAGATTGTATCCACGAACAAAAACCCTGACCATATCCATATTGGCACGCTGTACCCATCTATTGGGCAAGGTATATCCAAAAGTAAGATCCTTCAAGCGGATGTAAGAGGCATCAAATATCTGCATACTTGAAGTACCGTATCCATTGCTCTGATATAAGCGGGGTTGGGGGAAATAGGCATCATCACCGGGCTCTTTCCAGAAATTCTCGTAATAATACAGAGCATGGTTGTCTTCCCAGCGCAATCCGGCAGCCTGCCATTGGAAACTGTGATTGTACATATCATTTCCATAAACAAACTGGAACATAAAGCTCAAATCAAAACCGCGGTAAGATACCGTATTGGAGAAGCCTCCCCAGAAATCAGGGTT
>RECE01000252.1 GCA_007694165.1 Bacteroidota bacterium | reverse complement strand
AGCTTCCTCAGTTTTTGCATTTTGGGGCCTATTACAAAGGTGCAATAAGGCTGACTGGGGTTGTTCTGGAAGTAATTCTGATGGTAATCTTCGGCCACGTAAAAGGCAGTCAGGGGAGATATTTCAGTTACCAGCGGGTCGTCCCACAAGTCAGATGCATCGATTTCTTTAAAAACCTCCCTGGCAATTGTTTCCTGCTCCTCATTCTGATAAAAGATTACTGACCGGTATTGTGTTCCCACATCAGCGCCCTGTCGGTTGAGAGTAGTAGGGTCGTGCAGATGGAAGAATATTTCGAGAATTTCTTTGAAACTGATGATTTCAGGATCAAATTTCACCTGCACCACTTCGGCATGGCCGGTGCGTCCGGTGGTAACTTCGCGGTAGGCAGGATTTTTTACAGTGCCGCCACTGTACCCGCTGGTGACCGATTCAATGCCTCTTACTTCCATAAAAATGGCTTCAAGACACCAGAAGCATCCACCACCTATAGTGGCAAGTTGAAAATTGTTGTTCGGGTCTTCTATCGATTGATTCATAGGGTTTGATGTTTTAGTTTGCGTTGGACTGCATGAAAGTGCCAGCAACATAATGAGGGGTAAAAAGAGCTTTTTAAATACTTTCATTGTTTGCGGTAATTGATTCATGCGTCTCAACAGTTATTTTCGCGCTAAAGTTCAGCATTGCACTGTTAAATAAGTATTAATAACTTTATCTTTGCCCCAAAAAAATGCAGTTTGTAACCAGCTTCTTATATTTTGCCCTGTTTGGTTTCCTGATCGCCAGGTTGCCTTTTTTTCGCAATGTGCAGGGGTTATCCACTCCATGGCTGGTGTTTTTTTTCGCACTGAAAGTAGTGGCGGGATCCCTGCTCATTTTTATCTATACCTGGTATTATGAAGACCCTCTTACTGCAGATGTTTACAAGTATTTTCAGGATGGCAGCATTATGTTTGCTGCCATCAAAGACAATCCTGCGGATTATTTCAGGATGCTAACCGGGATAGACGGTTCGGCATCTCATCTTGCACAGTACTATGATGAAATGCGTTTCTGGTATCGCCCCTGGGATTCTCCTTTTTACAATGATAATCGTCTGGTTATCAGGTTTAATGCCTTGGTTAGTCTGTTTTCTTTTGGACACATTTTCGTTCATAATGTGTTTATCAACTTTTTGTCTTTTACAGGGTTGGTGGCGCTTTATAAATTTATGATAAGGTACAGCGACAAAACCAAACAGTTTTGGCTTGCTGCCGGAGTATTTCTTTTTCCCGGTCTGCTTTTCTGGGGGTCGGGTATTTTGAAGGAAGGGCTGTTGCTATGGGCATTGGGTTGGTGGATATTGTTACTGGATAATGTAGTTTCACGGCATAAGTCATGGCTTATACAATTATTTTTCCTGGGAGCTTTCAGCGGTTTTCTTATTTTGCTTAAGCCTTACACGTTTTTTTTGTGGCTTCCCTGTATCATCGCATTTTACATTTCGCGAAACTATGCCTCATTGCGCAGTCAATTAACCTATCCTGGCGTTATTGCTCTTTTCGCAGTTACAGGTTTTGGACTGATTTACTTCTTTTCATCTTACGATCCTCTTCAGGTAATTGCCAACAGGCAAAATGATTTTATATACTTCTCTCTTGAGCAGGATGCAGGTAGCTTAATCCATACCCGATTGCTGACACCCGATTTTATGATGATCAGTGTGGAATTTGTCAGAGGTTTCTTTAATGCCCTGCTGCGACCGCATATCTTTGAAGCATACTCTGTGGTAACACTTATGGCTGCAGTAGAAAATACTCTTATTCTGGTTATGGTACTTTACATGATTTGGCGCTTGGAAAAAAGAACTCTTACATCTTCAGGTTTGCACTGGGCAGGTCTTTGGTTTATGATATTGCTGCTGGGTTTTGTGGGAATGATTTCTCCTGCTCACGGTGGGATTGTGAGGTATAAAATTCCCGCTATACCCTTTATGTGGTTGTTTTTTGTGCAAATGACCAGACTACCGCATTTGGATAAACATGTATTGTCGGGAATGAAAATTTCAAAGTATTTCAGGAAAAGAAACCGGGTTTGTGAATAAGAATATACCCTAACTTTTTTCGAAAAACTACGTACAAGCTTTAGGTAAAACTTCTTTCTTAAGTTAATTATCATGAAACAATTGTCTGAGTGCAAACCTTAATGGGTGAACCAGTGTTGTTTTGTAGTTCAGTTAATCATATCATACATTGTTTTTATGCCCAAAAATGTTTTCATTACAGGAGCCAGCAGTGGAATAGGTTATGCCTGTGCTGAATTGTTTGCCCGTAAAGGTTACAACCTCATACTCAATGCCAGGAGAGAGAGCCGGATTGCGGATCTTTCAGAAAGACTGCAAAGCGAATATGGAATACAGGTGCGTAACCTTATTTTCGATGTGAGAGAAAGAGAGTCAGTTTTTGCTGCTGTTGAAAGTCTTTCAGGTTGGGAAACAGACATTGATATATTGGTTAACAATGCCGGGCTGGCTTTGGGTATGAATGATTTGCCAGATGGCGACCTGAACGACTGGGAGCAAATGATTGATACCAATGTGAAAGGCTTGCTATATGTAAGCAAAGCGTTGATTCCCGGAATGAAGAAACGCCAAAGCGGCCATATCTTTAATGTGGGGAGTATTGCTGGGAGAGAAACTTACCTGAAAGGCAATGTTTATTGTGCTACAAAGCACGCCGTGCACAGTTTGACAAAAGCCATGCGCATTGAACTGGTTAGTCATAATATTAAAGTAAGCCTGATAAGCCCCGGCGCTACAGAAACAGAATTTTCCAAAGTCAGATTTAAGGGAGATGATGATACAGCAAAGAACGTTTACCGGGGATTTGAACCTCTGAAAGCTGATGATATTGCTCAATGTATTGTATTCTGTGCTGAACTTCCTCTTCATGTAAATGTTGATGATATGCTTATTATGCCAACAGCGCAGGCTTCTGCAACAATTATCCATAAACAGTTGCAGGGGTAGAACGATTTTTTTACATATATTGAAATTATTTTGTATTTTTCACAAACTTATCGTTAATTTGTAACCAAAAGGGATTAATTAGGAAGAAACATAAATTTGTTTGATATAAACACAATCAATTAGGGTTCAGAAAAAACACTACTAATGGCAGAAGCAATACAAGTAATCATTGTAGACGATCACAAGCTGGTAACAGACTGTATAGGATTATTCCTCAGGGGAGCCCGGGATATTGAAGTTGTGGGTGTTGCCCATAGTGGAAAAGAAACCCTGGCTATGTTGAAAAAGGTTACTCCCCAGGTAGTCCTTGTGGATATCAGCATGCCCGAGATGTCAGGGATTCAGCTTACTGAAGCCGTCAAGAAGAAATACCCCCTTACCCGGATTCTTATACTATCAATGCATTCTGATTACAACAATATTTCAGATGCAATAGATGCCGGAGCCGACGGCTACGTGCCCAAAGATGTTTCTTCCGAAGAATTGGTTGAAGCAATCCATACGGTATCCAAAGGGAAAAATTATTTTCATTCCACCATTTCTGACGAAATCGTAAAGAATTATGCCAACAAGCGCCAGAAAAACGATAGTATTCTGCCGCAACTAACCCGTCGGGAACTGGAAGTGTTGCAACTCTTTGCAGAAGGGTTTAATAATTCAGAAATTGCCGAGAAGTTATTCCTGAGTGTTCGCACCATCGAGTCGCACAAGAATCATATCCTGCAAAAAACCAATATGAAAAACTCTGTTGAATTGATAAAATTTGCCATCAAAAACAAAATTATAGAAATCTGATTGATTACTTTTCGAACCCATTGTAGCCTCAAAACCGATCCTGGTTTTGAGGTTTTTTTTTCTAAAAAGACCCTGTTTTTCAATTAAAAGGATGTTTTAAATATACCTGATGATAAAGGTAAGTGTCTGCACATCAGAGATCAATTGTTATTTTTCCGGCTTTTTTGCACGAAAAAAATTCAGTGTAACACGATAAATAATCACGTAGATTTACGGTTTTCTGCTTGTCCCAACTGCTTTACATTTGATAAAAATTCACAGAATATGATCGACACCCGAATAATCATAGCAGAAAGCAGCGATATCATGTTAAATGGTATTGTAGAGATTCTTAAAAAGAATCCGCATTTGCAAGTGGTGGGTCAGGCACTTAAATATAATCATCTGTGTAATACCATTGAACAGGTTCAGCATGATATGGTTGTTTTGGGTCCCATGATTACCGACAGATTTAGCCACCAGCTAATGGGTTACTTGTTAAACCGCTTTCCTGATATTAAGATTGTCCAGATAGACCTGGATGATGACCTGGAGATTATTCTTCAGAAGATTCAGAAAGTAACACTCCACCTTGAAGTTTGATTTGATTTGATATAGTTTGATTTTGTTTGTTTAGTTTGTTTTGTTTTTGGGTTTGTAATGTTTTGTATAATTCTCTTCATGATTTGCAAAACCGTAAAAAGCAGGCGAAGGGTGGTTCCGGAGTCTGCTTTTACTTTTTACCGGGTTTCTGATAGCCAGGCAAGATTTTCCCCCTAACAGCCTTATCTCAGTCGGTGAGTTCCGGATTTTGAACTGAGCTTTCAGCCGGGAGCGTGACAAAAAACTTACTTCCTTTCCCTGGTTCACTTTCCAACCGGATTTTTCCTGCGTTCAATTCAATAATTTTCTTCACAGTAGGGAGTCCAAGACCTTCTCCTTCTCCTTTTTGAGGGTTTAACCGGTAAAAAAGTTCAAATACTTTTTCCTGGTGCTGAGGTTCAATTCCTATCCCATTGTCTTCAATACAATAGGTAACAAGGTTGTCACTCTGTTCCCCGCTGATTTTAATGAATCCTTTTTTGTTATCGTCCCTGTAATTGATGGCGTTGCTTAGCAGGTTGGAAAAGGCCTGGTTGATCATTTGTTCGCTTGCCCAGCAAGAGGGCAAATCTGATATTTCAATTACGATGTGCGAGTTTTTTAGCTGATATTCATTGGTTTTGATAACATCTGCCACCAGGTTATTCATGAAAATTTGTGCCGGAATTCTAATCATCCTTCCAAGCCTGCTATACCCGAGCAACCCTTTCAGGAGCCTGTCCATTTTGTCAATGCTGATGTTGATATATTCAATAGATTCATTAATGTCTTTTTCAATAAGAGATGCTTTTTCTGTCAGCAGGGCTGAGCCAAAGTCATTGTGAAGGTCTTTGTATTGCTTGAGGGAGTATTGCAGTTCGTTGTTGAATCCCTTAATGTTTACAAGGGGGGAACGAAGATCATGACTGGTTATGTATATCAGCTGCTCCATTTCCCTGTTTTTGAGTTTCAGGTCAGCATTGAGGAGCTTGATGATCTCTTCTGCTCTCTTTCTCTGTCTGGTTTTCTTTATTTCTCTGGTTACACCTGCTATCCTGTCAACCTTTCCCAGGGAATTCTTCAGCAGAATAGTGGTGATTTCCACATCTGCAAAACTACCGTCCTTTCTGGGTTGCCTGAACTCACCGGTAAGGATTCTAAATGATTCATCGCCATTTTCATAATGTGAAATCCGGGGTGGAAGATGGTTGGTGATGTAATGATAGTCATCTTCATGCAATGACTGATGCAACTCTTCCTGCATAGCCTCTTCTACAGTAAATCCCCTGAGGCGATAGACTGCCGGGCTTACATAGGTAAACTTTTGCCTGGCAAGGTCCATTTCCCATATAACATCCGTTATACATTCATTGACAAGCTCCTGCAATATAAGATTGCTGTTTTGATTTGGGGTAACCCTTTGCTTCTCCGAATCTGTCTGGGATTCCTTCATAGCATCTGTACTTATATCAGATATACACACTAAGTAATCAGCTTTCCTATGCTTACTGTTAAAACCGGATATATATTATGCCCCTGGGGCAGGGGACAAGCCTCTTCAGGCTATTTCCATAAACCCTTTTGTAACCTCTTTAAGGTCATCAGTTCGCCATAATCAGCTTATAGGTTCTAATATTGTCTGGTCAAAAATTTGTTGTATTTTTCCTGAAGATACAATTAATCATTTTTTCTGGTAAGATTTTTTGTCCAATGGCGATCGTATATTTCATCCATTACCTGGTGAAACTTTTCCTTCTCTTCCTGGAAAGGTCTGTGGGCTGAGTTTTCAAACCATATAATATCCTTTCCTTCAGGAGCTTCAAGCTCGTCGAAATACTTTTCTGCCAGCACATGAGAAACAATGATGTCGTGCCTGCCCACCAGAAAATAAACCGGAACCTCAATTTTGGGAGCTTCAGTAAACAGGTTTAGCTCCATTAAGTCGTTCCAAAGGGTTTCAATACTATAATAAGGATTGAGCAGCAGGTTTAACCTTACGACCAAAGGATATACCGGAGATGAAAGAATAATGCGAATTTCCTCCAGGTCTACATAGGGTCTTTCATGACTGGAATCATATACTATACCTCCATACCTGTAAACCCATTTCCTCAGGGTAAGGGCATTGCTTATGGTGTAATTTTCCGGAAGAGTATCAATGCGAGACAACTGCCTTAGAGCTCTTGAATTGTTATCTAAAGTGGCTCTTTCATGCACAAACTCATAGGCAAGTCTTTCATTTAAGAAGGGATTGGCACTTTGACCCGTAGAAATATAAGCGTGAAGCGTTTCAGGATATCTTGAAGCATAAATAGCTCCAAGATTGCTGCCCCAGGAATGGCCCCAAAGAAATACCTTATCTACCCCCATTTTTTCCCGGATGTATTCCACTATTTCACGAGTATCGCTAACAAATTGCTCTACGTTCATGCTCTCACTGGAAAGGCTATTGGTAAATGATTTGCCAGTTCCTCTTTGCTCCCAGTATACGATGGTAAATCGTTGCTCGAGTTTTTTCATTGACTCATTGAAAGGAACAAAAGGAAGCATGGGAAAGCCAGGCCCACCATGCAGGTATAACAATACAGGGTTATCGGGATTTTTTCCGTTGATAAGAATTGCCTGCTTTGTGTCTCCAATTTTCACCATTTCAAAATGGTGAATTTTTCTTTCGCTGAATGCTGCAAATCGTTGTTTGGGCGTACAGGACGAAATCCACATTCCCACAATTAACAAAAACAAAATCCGTACAGTTTTCATAATAAACTTCATAATAAATTCAAATTGAGTTGCAGCCCTCCGACTCAGGGTATCCTTTTATATTTGTTCTTATACAATTAACAATTATGATCGTTGAATGTTTTTCCGAAACTTGCGGGTAGAAATTCAAAAGTAAGAAAATATCTGTATGCCCTCATACATGAAACACTGAATTTGATTGGTTTGCAAAAGGTTGTTGGGGGTTATTGTCAGTGCCGGTTAAAGAATGAAGTCAGGAATACCTTGTCCAATCGCAGGCAATAAACGATAAATTCCTCCGAAATGTCTATTATAGTCATTTTGTTTTGCTGTTGTTGCTCTCCGGAATTATTCTTATTTATTTTGCCTTTTAATATCGGCTATGAGTCGTATATTTGCAGTCATAAAAATCCCGGTACAATTTAGCAGATAAAATTCTGTTGTACTTACAGCTATAAAAATTCTGTAATTGGGTGTATACCATTAAATGAACCGGCAAAATTGAAAAAGCTACATTCCTTAGTTCTTCGCACTTACGTAGGGCCATTTGTGATGACTTTTTTCATTGCATTGTTTATCCTGCTGATGCAATTTCTTTGGAAATATGTTGATGACCTGGTTGGTAAAGGGTTGGAATGGTATATTATCGGGGAGTTGCTTTTTTATGCCTCTGCAACATTTGTCCCCCTTGCTCTTCCCCTTGCTATTTTGCTTTCATCTATTATGACCATGGGAAGTCTGGGCGAGAATTATGAGCTTGTAGCCCTCAAATCCGCAGGTATTTCGCTCACCAGGATCATGTGGCCTCTCATCGTAATTTCATCCATATTCGTATTTGCAGCATTTTATTTTTCCAATAACGTGCTTCCTGTGGCCAATCTTAAAATGGGTTCTCTTTTATATGATGTAAGACAGCAAAGGCCTGCCTTCAATATCATGGAAGGGATTTATTATAAAGGTATAGATAACTTTGTGATTCGGGTGGAAGAAAAGGATGGCGATGGTAGTATTTTGCGCAACATAAAGATTTACGACCATACAGAAAGAAGAGGAAACACCAATGTAACGCTGGCCGAATGGGGTACCATGAATATGACCGAGGATAAAATGTACCTGGTGTTTACCCTTTACAATGGATCCAACTACCAGGAGATTGAACCCCGGGATTCAAGAGATCGCTCCCAGCCCTTTCAACGAACCCATTTTGAAGAGCAGGTAAGAAGATTTGATTTGAGTGGCTTTGCCCTGGCCCGAACAGATGAAGAACTGTTCCGTTCCAATTTCAGAATGCTGAACATCAGTCAACTGCTACATTTTGAAGATTCCCTTTCGACCCTTATCAAAGGGAGACAGAAAGATTTTATCGATAACTCTTTTGCCAAGCTTTATTTTTACAATTCTCTGGATAGCGAAGGTAAAGCAGCTCTGGATACCATTGAAGATTTTAAACTGCCTGATCTTTGGGATATTGAACGTGCCAATCACAGAAAAATTGCTGCCGAAGTAGCTATGAATAATGTCCGGCAGTTAAAGGAAAGTGCGCTCTTCAATCATGAAGATATCCGCACCCGAAGACGGGGACTGGCAAGATACCAGATAGAGTTTCACCGTAAGTTTACCCTTTCTTTTGCCTGCCTGGTTCTGTTTATGATAGGCGCACCCCTGGGTGCCATCATCAGAAAGGGTGGTTTTGGACTTCCGGTGGTGGTTTCGGTACTGTTTTTTGTGTTGTTTCATGTGCTGTCAATCACAGGCGAAAAATTTGTAAGGGAGGGAGTGTTGGAACCCTGGCAAGGGATGTGGATGTCAATATTGTTTTTTCTACCCATAGCTATTCTACTTATCATTCAGGCCACTACTGACTCTTCCTTAATGGATATGGATAGTTATCTGGCAAAAATTGCCCGCTTCAAAGCAAAAGGATTTCTCTTTGGTAAGAAACGCAAACTACAAAATGAAGATTCTTCAGTTAACCAATAAAATACCCTATCCTCCCAAAGACGGAGGTGCCATTGCTACCCTGAACATGTCAAGAGGGCTTGCAGATCTGGGACATGAGATTACGATATTGGGAATGAACACTTCCAAACATTATTTTGATCTTAATGATATTCCCCTTGAAATTAAAGAGGTCATTTCATTCAGAGAGGTAGCGGTAGATACCGACCTGAGTTTCTTCGCTGCATTGAAAAACCTGCTGTTGTCCGATAAACCCTACAATGCGGAGCGGTTTTTCAATAGTGAATTCAATAATAAGCTAAAGCAACTTCTGCAGGAAAAAGAATTTGATATAATCCAACTGGAAGGGTTGTATCTTGCCTTTTACATTAAAACCATCCGGAGATACAGCAAGGCCGTCATTTCCCTGCGTGCTCACAATATAGAACACGAAATATGGGAACGCAATGCTGTGCAGGAGAAGTCGCCTTTGAAAAAAATCTACCTCAGGATACTTGCCCGGCGAATCCGGAAGTTTAAATTGAAAATTCTCAATCAATACGATCTGCTTATTCCCATTACAAAAAGAGATGCCACACAGTTTGAAATGTTTGGGAATAAGAAACCCTGCCTGGTAGTACCTGCAGGCTATGACACATCACGTTTGCAACCCCAATCTCACAAGATTAACTTTCCATCGGTGTTTTTTATCGGTACACTCGACTGGTTTCCCAACCAGGAGGGGCTGGTGTGGTTTATCGACAAAGTATGGCCCAAAGTTCTTGAACTGCACCCCGGGCTTGTATTTCATGTGGCAGGGCGAAATGCACCGGAATGGATTATTTCCAGGTTTAAAAAGTCTTCCAATATAAATTTTCTGGGTGAAATTGATGACGCTCACAAGTATATCACTGAAAACGCCGTAATGATAGCTCCTTTGTTTTCCGGAAGTGGCATGAGGGTGAAAATAATAGAAGGGATGGCACTGGGTAAAACCATTGTTACTACTACCATTGGTGCTGAAGGTATTGATGTGTCGCCGGGAGAAAATATCCTTATCGAAGACCATGAACACGAATTTGCAGCACGAATCGATGAGCTGCTGCGAAACAGGAAACTTTTCGAGACTATTGGTCAGAAAGCCATTGACTTCGTAAAGGAGAATTATGATAATCACAGGATTACTGTTTCTCTGGCTGAGTTTTACAAAAATCATTTAACGGCATGATGTTCAACGATTCTTACCTCTTCCCGGGTTTTGTGGTGTTGTTTTGGTTGAGTGTGGCATTTATATTTTACACCTACGTTTTCTTCCCTTTTTTCATACAGATCAAAGCAGGCAAAAAGAAAATAAAGGCTCAGCAGTTCACACCCGAAGATGAATTGCCGGTGGTAAGTATTCTGATATCTGCCTTTAATGAAGAGGAGGTGATTGAAAAGAAAATCCGCAGCATTTTCACCACCCGCTACCCGGTTTCCAAACTCGAGGTTCTAATCGGATCAGACCATTCCTCGGACAAAACCAATGAAATTGTTGAGAAACTTTTACCTGAGTTTCCTGCCATCCGGTTTTTCCCTTTCCAGCAAAGAAGGGGTAAAGGAAATGTGGTAAATGAACTTTATCAGAACTCAACCGGCAGCGTTTTAATCCTTACAGATGCCAATGTAATGCTGGTTGAAAACACAATATTTGAGCTGGTGAAATTTTTCAAAGATGAGTCGATTGGGCTGGTCGACTCCCGAATGATGAACACCAATATGCACCCCAGTGGAATTTCTTATCAGGAAAAAGCTTATATCTCCCGGGAAGTTTTGATAAAACAACATGAAAGTATCCTTTGGGGTACCATGATGGGCCCCTTTGGCGGGTGTTTTGCCATCAGGAGTAACCTCTTTGAGCCGGTACCCAGAAATTTTCTTGTTGATGACTTTTATATCAATATGAAAGTGCTTGAGAAAGGTTATTATTGCATCAATAACATGGACGCCATGGTATATGAAGACATTTCCAATAATCTTTCGGACGAGTTCAGGCGAAAGATCCGAATCTCAACAGGGAACTTTCAAAATCTTCGTCGTTTTTCGAACTTGCTGTGGTCTCAAACCAAAGGCCTTTCTTTTTGTTTTATTTCTCACAAGGTAATGCGCTGGACAGGTCCGTTTTTTCTTTTACTGGCATTTGTATCCAACCTTCTGCTGGCAGCGAAGAGCGCATTTTATTTTTACATTTTTATTTTACACTGCTCCCTGTTTGTACTACCTTTGCTTGACCTTTTGCTCAGAAGCGCAGGAGTGCATGTAGCAGTTTTGCGTTTTGTTACTCATTTTTATAGCATGAACCTTGCTTTGTTTGCAGGTTTTTTCAAATCTTTAAAAAAAATTGAATCGAATGTTTGGAAACCCACCAGAAGAAATCAGGCCTGAAGAGATTGTATTGAACAAGATTGAAGAGGCCATTGAAGATATAAAAGCCGGTAAGGTTGTTATTGTGGTTGATGATGAAAGCCGTGAGAATGAAGGAGATTTTGTGGCTGCTGCCGAAACCATCACCCCGGAAATAGTGAATTTTATGGCTACCCATGGGCGAGGGCTCATTTGTGCCCCCATAACGCGGCAGAGATGCGATCAATTGAATCTTGATCTCATGGTTCCTAACAATACGGCAGTATATGAAACCCCGTTTACGATCTCAGTTGACCTTATGGGCTATGGTTGTACCACCGGTATTTCTGCCAGCGACAGGGCCAAAACCATAAAAGCTCTTGCAGATAAAAACATCAAACCCGAAGAATTGGGGCGCCCGGGGCATATTTTTCCGCTGCGCGCCCGTGAAGGGGGAGTACTGCAAAGAGCCGGACATACAGAAGCAGCTATTGATCTGGCGCGACTGGCCGATCTCGACCCCTCAGGAGCATTGGTGGAAATCATGAACGAGGATGGTTCCATGGCACGGCTGCCTGAGCTTATGCAAATTGCACGTAAGTTCAATCTGAAGATCATTTCTATTGAAGACCTGATTGCTTACCGCATAAAAACCGAAAGCCTCATATCGCAGGAAATCACTGTGGATTTGCCTACCCAATGGGGTAGCTTTAAACTTACCGCTTTCAAACAAACAACCAATGGAAAACTTCACCTGGCCCTGACCAAAGGGATATGGGATGAGGAGGAGGATGTGCTGGTAAGAGTGCATTCATCCTGTGTCACTGGCGATATCTTCGGATCCTGCAAATGTGACTGTGGCGGACAACTCCACAAAGCCATGCAAATGGTAGAAGAAGAAGGCAGGGGAGTTGTGTTGTATATGAACCAGGAGGGCAGGGGAATTGGCCTGCTCAACAAACTCAAAGCATACCATCTGCAGGAGAAAGGAATGGATACTGTAGAGGCCAATGTAGAACTCGGTTTTAAAGCAGATGAACGGGATTACGGCATAGGTGCCCAAATCCTCAGAAGCCTTGGCGTAAAAAAAGTCCGCCTCATTACCAACAACCCCAGCAAACGCACCGGGTTGTCAGGATATGGCTTGGAAATCACCGAAAACGTCTCTATTATTGTACCCACCGGGCCCCATTGTAAAGTATATATGGATACCAAGAAAAATAAGATGGGGCATGTGCTCTGATTTTTTTTGGTAAAGTCATTTGTATATTTGTATAATTGATACCTAAAGCAAGCATCTCAAAATCAGTAATCATTAGGTGCTGATTTTGAGATGCTTTTTTATGGTTAATCCTGTGATTGTTGATGAAGTTGCAGTAACAATCAAGGTTTCAATTTAATTCTACCCTATATTGCTAACTCACCATTACGCTCAACCTTATATTTCCGGGTAAAATAAGAACAGGGAAGCAAATTTTGCTCCCCTGTCTCCCAATTACAATTGTCTCTAGAACTCTGAAAACAACATTTCCCCGTAATATCCTATGATTTTCGCTCTTACTATCTCTATAGTTTAATAGTGTAATGCTCAAGAATTTATTTGTTGTTTGATTTTTTGTTCAAATATATAACATCATTTACACAAATAAATCACTATTTAGTAAAGCATGCCTGTAGAAGAGTAAACACAGGCTTTGGGTTAGTTAACCGCAAATTGTGTCAGAGAAGATTACTTTAAGAAAATGCTATCATCGTATTCGGCACCCAGAAAGTATAAGCCGCAGCCCGGAACTGAATATCCTGCATTGCTGCGGTTTTTGCTTTTTACAATGTCATCGAACTGGCAGGGGGATATTTTCTTCAGTCCTGCATCAGTTATGGTGCCTACGAGGGCTCTTACCATGTTGCGCAAAAAGCGGTTGGACTGGATACTGAATATCCAAAGGTGTCCTTCCTGCCGCCAGCTTGCGGATGTTACGTTGCACAGGTAATTGTTAACCTGTGTATTGCTGCGCGAGAAGCTTTCAAAATCTTTGTATTGCATCAGTTTTCTGCTAACCTCCTGCATGGCATCAAAATCAAGGGGCCTTTCCATGAGCCACGCCCGATTCACCATAAAAGGGTCTTTTCTTCTGCAAATGATGTATTCATAGCTTCGGCATTGCGCGCTGAAACGTGCATGTGCATCAGGAATTACCTGCCTGATTTGTTGTATGGCAAGGTCATGCGGGACAATACGGTTGAGTTTATACACCAGGTCCATCTCTTGCAGTTGTAAGGGGGAAGCATGGGTATTAAAATGAGCTGTATAATTAAGTGCATGTACGCCTGTATCTGTGCGTCCTGAGCCGGTAAGTCCGGTATCTTCCCGCAAAAGGGTGGTGAGAGCTTCTGCAAGGATTTGCTGCACGCTGATAGCATTGGGTTGCACCTGCCAGCCATGATAAGCGGTACCATCGAAACTTAGATCAATAAAATACCGGTAATTTGTGGAGACGGGAATTGTCATGAGGTTTTCTTCAGCTTAAGCCGGCGGGTTTTTTACCAGCCTACATATTTATAGCATTTTTGCAAATTTACAAAAAGAATCTACCTGCAGGTGCATCCATTTACAGACTTTATTTCAATGGGTAGCCATAACTAATAGGTTATTTTCAGAAGCATCTTGTTTGACCGCTTTAAGCAACTGCAATCCTTTCATTTGATAAGTATCACGAAAACAGCAAGATAGCGTTACAATCAAGAAAAAATTATTTATACTCATTCTAAATTAGCCATATTGGGTAAAATAATTAAAGAAAAAAATACTTAATTGAAAAAGCCTTAGTATATTTGGCATGAAAACCTAATCAAAACCCAACTTATAACACACATTAAAAAAACAGAAAGGGATTTTATTTATGACAAAAGTTGAAGAATTAGTAAAAAGAGAGGCAGAAATTCACGGTCGCAATCGTGAAAGCCTGATGCCCATTCTTCAGGCCGTAATACGGTCCGAAAGATTTCTATCGGAAGAGGCTATGGTTGCCATTGCCAAAGAAATGGATATCAGTACTGCTGATGTTTTTGGCACAGCCTCTTTTTATACCTTCATGGACACAGTGCCCAAGGGTAAGAACATTATCAGAATATGCAAAACCATTACCTGTCATATGAAAGGTAAGGATGCAGTAATTGCAGCTTTAGAAGATTTATTGAAAATCAAACTGGGAGAAAACACCTCTGATGGCAAATTCAGCCTGTTGCAGGCCAACTGCCTGGGGTGGTGCCACAAAGGCCCGGTTATGCTCATCAATGATGAGGTATACCCCGAAGTAACTCCGGAAGGTGCCGTAGAAGTTATTCAGGGGTACCTTAAGCAAAAGTAATTTGTATCAATTACTTAATTAATCACTTTTCTAAAGCACAATTATTATGGAGAACAAAATAAAAAAAGTAGACCTTATTTTTGAGAAAGTAGATTATCTGGAAGTCCTGGATCGTTCCTTTAAACGGACCCAGGATGAGATAATCCTTGATATTATAGACTCCGGTCTCCGGGGCCGCGGTGGTGCCGGGTTTCCTACCGGACTGAAGTGGAAGTTTGCCAAAAACGAAGAAGCTGAGCAGAAGTACGTTATCTGCAATGCTGATGAGGGTGAACCCGGAACTTTTAAAGACCGGGAAATTCTTACTCAGGCTCCTGAAAAAGTACTGGCCGGAATGGCTTTGTGCGGTAAAGCAACCGGTGCCAATGAAGGCTTCATTTACCTCCGGGGAGAGTACAATTTCCTGTTGCCCAGTCTCAATGCTACCATCGACAAGTTTCACGAACACCTGAAGGAACTCAACTTCGACTTTACTATCACTATCAAATCAGGTAGTGGTGCATATGTGTGCGGTGAAGAAACAGCACTCATGGAATCCATGGAAGGCAGGAGGGGTGAGCCCCGCAACAAGCCGCCGTTTCCAACCACTGCCGGTTACCTGGGAAAACCTACCTCCATCAACAACGTGGAAACCCTGGTGTTTGCCCTTATGATAGCCAAGGAAGGCCCCACGAAATTCAGAGACATGGGTACTTTTGACTCACGCGGTTCCAAAGTATTCTCCGTTTCAGGAGATACACCAACAGCCGGCATATATGAGCTTGAGCTGGGCATGAGCCTCGAAGACTTTGTTAATGAATTTGGTGATGGAGATACAAAAGCCGTGCAAATTGGAGGTGCTTCCGGCTTCTGCGTGGCCAGAAAACATTTTAAAGAAACTGTAATCGGTTTCGAAGGAATTCCTACGGGAGGTTCTATGATGTTGTTCAACAGCAGTCGCTCCATGTTCAATATCCTAAAAGACTATCTTGAGTTTTTCGAGGAGGAATCCTGTGGGCAATGCACCCCTTGCAGGGTGGGCTGTCAGCAACTCCTTAAAGGAATTGAAGCAGTGAAAAAAGGAGTAAGACCTCCTTCCTATCTTGAAGATCTTCAGAAACTATCTGAAACCATGAAGCTTGCTTCCAAATGCGGTCTGGGACAATCAGCGCCCAACCCCTTCAATTCCATTATCAACAACTTCAGAGAGGAGATAATCTACTAGAGCCGAAAGCCCGGGTGTAAGCTCTGGGCGTTGGACTAATCTCAATCCTGAGGGAATAAAAGTGAGGTAATCATTTATATTAAGGAGAAAAAACTATGAGTAAATATAAAGTAAATCTTAAGATCAACAATCTGAACGTTTCAGTTGATGAAGGAACCACTATTTTGGAAGCCGCGCGACAGTTGAACTTCAAAATCCCTACCTTGTGTCACCATGATGACCTGTGCGTGGCAGGCAACTGCAGAGTGTGCGTTGTAGAACAGCTGGGAAACAGGGTTTTACCTGCATCTTGCGCTACTCCCGTTTCTGAAGGCATGGAAGTGCTTACCAACAGTATGAAAGTAAGACAGGCCCGGAAGAATATTATAGAACTACTTCTTTCTGAGCACAACGCTGATTGCACCAAGTGCTTCAAAAGCGGTTATTGTGAATTGCAGGAAATGTCTAATGAATACCGCACCGGCGACCATATCTATCTGGATGTGAAATCCACCAATAAGATCGATATTTCGTCCCCGTCTATCGAAAAGGATGACTCCAAATGCATTCGTTGTCAGCGATGCGTGCGCACCTGCACCGAACTGCAGTCTGTAAGTGCACTGGCAGTTACCCACAAAGGCAAGGACATGAAAATTTCCACGTTCCTTGACAAACCCATGAACGATGTGGTTTGCACCAATTGCGGGCAGTGCATCAATCGTTGCCCCACCGCTTCACTGGTTGAACGCAATTACATTGACCAGGTATTTGATGCCATCTATGACCCCAAAAAATTCGTTGTGGTTCAAACTGCACCGGCAACCAGGGTGGCCATCAGCGAAGAGTTTGGCCTTGGCCCCAACCGCTCTACCGGTAAGATGGTGGCAGCCTTGCGCAGGTTAGGCTTCGATAAAGTGCTGGATACTGACTTTACTGCCGACCTTACCATTATGGAAGAAGGCACCGAATTGCTCACAAGGCTGAAAGAGGCACTGGTAGACGGAAAAGATGTGGCATTGCCCATGATGACCAGTTGCTCCCCGGGATGGATCAAGTTCCAGGAGCACATTTTCCCGGACATGCTCGACAACCTTTCCACGTGCAAGTCGCCTCAGCAGATGTTTGGGCCATTGGCCAAGACGTATTATGCAGAAAAAATCAACAAGAACCCTGCTGATATGATTGTGGTTTCGATCATGCCCTGTACTGCCAAGAAATATGAAGCTGACAGGCCGGAGATGAGAGGCAGCGGATACAAAGATGTTGACTTTGTTTTAACTACCCGTGAACTTGGACGAATGATACACCAGGCTGGTATTGACTTTGAGAAACTCGATGATGAGAAATATGACAGTATCCTTGGAGAATCAACCGGTGCCGCTGTAATCTTCGGTAATACCGGTGGGGTAATGGAGGCCGCAATACGTACTGCCTATGAGATTGTTACGGGTCGGGAAGTTCCTTTTGCCAACCTCAATATAAAACCGGTAAGAGGTATGGATGGCATTAAAGAGGCTTCTGTAAAAATTAAGGATGTCAAACCCGAATGGAGCTTTCTTGAAGGAGTTGAACTAAAAGTGGCTATAACACATGGCTTAGCCAATGCCAAAATATTGATGAACAATATTAAGAGTGGTGTGGCCAATTATCACTTTGTGGAAGTTATGGGATGCCCTGGCGGTTGTATCGGCGGTGGCGGTCAGCCCATTCCTACCAATATGGAAATCAGAAAGAAACGGGCTGCAGCTATTTATGAAGAGGATGAGAAAATGACGCTGCGCAAATCTCATGAGAATCCTGAGGTGAATGAAATTTATTCCTCATTCCTTCATAAACCTCTGGGGCATAGATCCCATGACCTTCTGCATACCCATTATACCCCTAGAAAACGCTATTAACCTAAGTTTTCTCCTTATGTGCAGCCGGTACTTTACCAGGTACCGGCTGCTTCTTTCATTTTTGATGACAAAAATGCTTTACCCGGTTGCCTTCCTCCCATTTGTTGTCGTTTAAAGAATATAATATTCAATAATTTGATCATTTGGTGTATCTTTAATTGAATAAACTCTTTTTATATATTTCTTGAGACGTTGCTTTTTAGCGTCATAATACTGTAACAAGCCTAAATTCAATCAAGTAAATAAAGGATATTAATGAAAATAAAAACAGAGTTGTTAATAAAATAACAATATATTGGTTTTTAATTTTGTTATGTTGTTATTTGTTTTAATTTTGCATTACAGAATTAATTATTTAAAAAAAAGCTCAGTATTTTGTAATGCACACATTATGAATCAGATAATAGAGCTTTTGCACAAAACGACAAACCAATCCTAAACAGCCAATATTATGAGAGTCAAATCCGGAAATGGAAAGAATGCTGTAAATCAAATACCAGAACCCACCTTACGAAGGCTTCCCGGTTATTTGAATTTTTTGAAAGTTCTCAGGACCAATCATGTTGAATTTGTTTCCAGCGGTCAGATTGCCATTAACTTTAAGATGGATTCTACACTGGTTACCAAGGATCTGTCCTATACCGGTATTAAAGGCAGAACCAAGATTGGCTATAATGTAGAGCAGCTCATTGATACCATTATTGCTTTTCTTGATTTTAATAAGCAGGAAAATGCTTTTCTTTTTGGGGTGGGCAATCTGGGAAAAGCCCTCATCAAATACCAGGGACTGAGAATTTATGGTTTGAACATAATAGCCGGTTTTGATACAAACCCCTCCGTTGTGAATACCGTGCTTAATGATATTAAAGTTCACCCCGTTGATGAGTTCCGCGATTTGTCGCGTAAATTCAATGTAAGGCTTGCAATTATTACTACCCCGGACGCCAGGGCGCAGGAAATTGCAGACCTGGTAGTGGCATGGGGTATCAAAGCTATATGGAATTTTACCCCCCAATCTATCAAAGTACCTGATAATATTATCGTGGAAAATACCTCTGTTTACTCTGATCTGGCGGTCATTCTCAATCGCCTGAACCAATAATATTCAGTTTTATCTGTTATTCGCTTAACGGCCTGTTAATTAGAACGGTTCTAAATTACAATCACTTTGTTGTATGATAGCGGATTTGTCAGGTTTATCCACGTATAAAGGAACAGGAACAGGCGTTTTGACGAAAAATATAAGATGTTAATAAATTAACAACAAAGCTTGGTTTTTGAGTGACAACCCCTTATCTTTGCAGCGTTATTTATTGTAATAGCGAAGTACAGATAAAAACTGAAAACAGGTGAAGATGATATCAACTGATACAAAACGGTTTTAACCTTAACAAATCAAATTAGCCACCATGACCGTAGAACAAATTGCCAAATTATTAGATGCACAAATAATATGTGGGGAAGAACGCGCTGATCACGAAATTGATATTGCTTTTGCCTCCGATCTTATGAGTGATGTGCTTACCCTGAAAGAAGATAATGTTTTATTGATTACCGGTCTGGCCAATATGCAAACACTGCGTACCGCCGAAATGTCAGATATTCATTGTATCATCTTTGCCCGCAACAAAAAAATATCTGAAGAAATGAAGGAGCTGGCCCTGGAGAACGACATTACGGTTCTGGAGTGCAGGTATTCGGTTTTCAGAACCTGCGGTATTTTATACCAGGCAGGCATTTCTCCGGTTTTTTAAACTAACCCCTTTTATTATATGCATTTTGAATATCAGATAGAAGGAGGAAATTTTACCAGGGCAGGATTTGCTTCCAGCGAAATCAAAAAGAAACTCAAGCAACTCAATGTCGACCTGGGTATTGTTAAACGAACGGTAGTTGCCACCTATGAAGCCGAAGTCAATGTTGTTGCTCATGCTTACAGTGGTACCATATATGTTGATTTTGATGAAGAGAAAGTTGTTATCAGGCTGGTAGATGAAGGACCGGGAATTCCCGATATAGAACAAGCAATGAAGGAAGGGTTTTCTACAGCCAGCAGCACAGTGAGAGAGATGGGATTTGGAGCAGGAATGGGCTTGCCTAATATGAAAAAAAATGCCGATGACCTTCAGGTTAGCAGTGAAGTTGGCAAAGGAACCACGGTTCAGATTACAATGCATTATCAAAACCCAAATAACAAATAAAAATAAACCCATCAGTGGACGGTAAATATTTCCATCATGCCTTAAAGTTCCGCAAGGATGTCTGCATCGGATGTTCGCACTGTATGAATGTGTGCCCCACACAGGCCATTCGTATACGAGCGGGCAAAGCTGAGCTGAAAGACAACTTTTGCGTGGACTGCGGAAAATGTTACCGCGCATGCCCGGTGGGTGCCATCATTGTTGAACAGGACGATTTCAACCAGATTTTCAGGTACAAACAACGGGTAGCCCTGATTCCCTCCATTTTATTGGGACAGTTTCCGGATGAAGTATCCCTGACTCAGGTTTCCAGCGTATTGATGGAGCTGGGCTTTACACATGTATATGAAGTTGAGCATGGTGTTGAGGTTCTCAAGAATACAATGAAGAACCATGTGGAGACCCATCAGGAAGCAAGACCACTGATTTCTACTTTCTGTCCTGCCATTGTAAGGCTCATCCAGGTGAGATTTCCCACCCTTACCGACAACCTTATCCTGCTGAAACCCCCGCTTGACATTGCTGCAGCCTATTACAGCAAGATGCTCATTGATCAGGGACATAATCCTGATGAAACAGGGATATTTTATATCACCCCCTGTGCTGCAAAAATTGCAGCTGTAAAAAGCCCCGTGGGACAGGAAGATTCTCCTATCACCGGAGTTATCAATATGGATTTCATATTCAATAAAGTTTATACTGCAGTAAAACAAGGATTTATCGGCAAAAATACCTGCCAGCTGCCCATTCTTGACCCCCTGAAATCCTCAGGAGTAATGTGGTCGGCTACCAACGGAGAAGCAGCCCACATGACAGGAAGAACCCTTGCTATTGATGAAATAAGCAACGTTATTGAGTTTCTGGAGCAACTGGAGAACGAAGAAAACCGGGAAATAGATTTTCTTGAGCTGCGCGCATGTGATGAGAGTTGTGCAGGAGGTATTCTTACAAGCAGCAACCGGTTTTATACCGTAGACCGCATGAAAAAAAGGGCTGCAAGAGCCTCAAAAAAAGAAAAAGAAGGAAATTACAGGTATGCAAATCCGGGTCCCATTGTTCAATACAGGGATTTCCTTGAGGATAATATTTCCATCAGTAAAGTGCAACCCCGTTCAATGGATAAACTTGATGAAGATATTTCTCAAGCCATGAAAAAAATGAAAAGAGTGCATGAGATTATGGAGATGCTCCCATACGTGGATTGCGGACTATGCGGATCTCCCAAATGCAGCTCACTGGCAGAAGATATTGTGCAGGGCGAAGCCGAAATAACCCAGTGTATTTATGTTCAGAAAAGAATGGAACAACAAGGTGTTATGCCTGCAGAGCAATCCATTGAAATTATGAAAAGGATTTGGGGCAAAGAAAAGTTTGAAATAAGTGCTAATGACTAAAAAATCAGGAGAAAAAAATATGACAGTTCAGCAGTTAACAGAAAAATTTAATCTGAAGGTTTACGGCGGTAAAGAAGGGCTTGGAAACGAGATTTCTGGCGGTTACGTGTCTGATTTGCTTAGTGATGTGATGGGAAATGCCGACACAGGAGAAGTATGGATAACATTGCAAACCCACAAAAATGTAATGGCCATTGCATCTTTAAAGGATCTGGCAGCTATCATTCTGGTTAATAATCATCAGCCTGAAGAGGACACACTGAATCAGGCCAATGAAGAAGGAATTCCCTTGCTGGGAACCCATATGGGTACTTTTGAAATTACCGGCAAGCTCTATGAATTAATAAAGTAATCAACATGCAGCAATACAGGGCAGATTTACATATACACACCCTGCTGTCACCCTGCGGGGATCTGGAAATGAGCCCTGCCAATATTGTTGAGGTTGCTGCACAAAAGAAAATTGAAATACTGGGCATTGCCGATCACAATTCAACAAAGCACGCCCTTTTAATACAAAAACTGGCAGCAGAAAAAGGAATTTTCGCCCTTTGTGGCGCCGAGGTTACTACCCGGGAAGAGGTTCACTGCCTTACGTTCTTTGAAAATGTAGATGCACTTAATCAGTTTCAGCAATACCTGGATGAGCATATTACAAAGGTGAAAAACAACCCAAAATATTTTGGTCATCAGGTGGTTGTGGATGAACAAGAAATGATAGTGGAAGAAATAGAGTATTTGCTGATTTCAGCCTTAGACCAGTCCATCGAACAGGTGGAGAAAAAGGTACATCAACTGGGCGGGCTGTTTATACCGGCTCATATCGACAGGCCCAAATACAGCCTTACCAGCCAGCTGGGTTTTGTTCCACCTGATATCAAAGCAGATGCGCTTGAAATATCAAGACATACCACGAAAGAGGAGGTATTGAAAAAGTTTCCTTACCTGCAATCGTTCACCTTTACCACCAGCTCCGACGCACACTTCCCGGATGATATCGGAAAAAAAGTATGCCTCTTTGAAATGGAAGCTTTGAGCTTTCAGGAAATCAAAATGGCACTCAGGGGAGAAAAGGGGAGAAAGGTTAGTTGTTAGAAAGCAGATAGTATAGAGAAAAGTCAAGAGAGACTAGAATTGTAATAATGTAGGTTTCAGAATGTAGATTTCAGAATATAGATTTTAGAATGCAGATTTCAGAATTTAGAATGTAAATGCTTTCATGACGGTTTTTTTAGGAAGAACGACTTTTCTGAGCAGACCCAATCTTAATTCTTAAATCTAAAATCTTAATTCTAAAATCCCCAATAACCCAATAACAATTAATTACCCAAATGAAGGATATTTCGCTACACATACTTGATATTGCCCAAAACTCGGTGAGTGCGCAGTCCAAAAATATTGTCATCGATATCCGGGAAGATTCCAGGACCGATAAGTTGAGTATTCTCATCCAGGATGATGGCAGAGGTATGGCGCCGGAAATTGTGCAACGCGTAACGGATCCTTTTTACACTACACGCACAACCCGCAAAGTGGGCATGGGGTTATCCCTTTTCAAGCAAAATGCCCAACAGACCGGGGGCGATCTCACAGTTGAGTCAGAACCAGGAAAAGGCACAATTGTAAAAATACATTTCGTGCAAAGCCATATTGATTGTCCTCCCATGGGCGATATGCCGGGGGTGATGATGATACTGGTGGGAGGCACATCAGGCATTGAATGGTATTACAAGCACACCGTTGATGACAAAGAATACGTGTTTGATACCCGCGAAGTAAAAGAAGCCCTGGATGGAATGGACATTAGCGAGCCTTCTGTGATGCGATACCTGAAGGATATGATTCGGGAGAATTTGAAAGAGCTGAAGGGCTGAGGGCTTTGCCCGAAGTCCCGCGACTGCAAGGAAGCGGGATTGAAAGGTTGAGGCCTCAGAAATAAACGAGTAAACAGAATTCAATTACAATTTTTACAATACACACCAATTGTTCTTTTTTATAAATAATTAATGGGAGATTAAATAATGACAAAGATTAAATCTTTAGCTGACTTGAAGAAAATGAAGTCGGAGCTTCAGTCTCAGGTAGCACTCAGAGAAAAGAGTGATACCCCCGAGGGAAGAGTTCTTGTAAGGGTAGGCATGGGTACCAGTGGTATTGCCTCCGGAGCCAAGCAAATCATGGAATTCCTTATCGACGAGCTTGAAAAAAGAAACGTAGACGCTATTGTTTCGCAAACCGGCGATATGGGCTACAGTTATGCTGAACCTACTGTTGAGGTTACCCTGCCAAAGCAGGATCCTATTGTTTTTGGTGATGTTGATCAGAAAAAAGCTGATGACATTATCGAAAAGTATATTAAAAACGGAGAGTTGCTGGATGGCATAATCCCCGCAA
This sequence comes from Bacteroidota bacterium, assembly GCA_007694165.1. Classification (GTDB taxonomy): domain Bacteria; phylum Bacteroidota; class Bacteroidia; order Bacteroidales; family UBA7960; genus SKVR01. Next base: position 34,065 of record RECE01000252.1, on the reverse strand, counting down.
ATTATGAAACCATTGATAAAAAATAAATCTTAGGAGGAATTAACGAATGGCAAAATACAAAATGCATATGCTGGTATGTGGTGGGACAGGATGTCATGCCTCAGAAGGCCACATGCTTTTCGAAAACCTGAAAAAAGAAGTACAGGACAACAACCTGGAAAATGATGTTCAGGTAATAGCAACAGGTTGCTTTGGATTCTGTGAAAAAGGACCCATTGTAAAAGTAATTCCTGATAACACGTTCTACGTTTCTGTTGAGCCCAAAGATGCCAAAGAAATTGTAGCTGAACATGCTCTTAAAGGTCGTGCTGTAAAGCGACTGCTATATTTTGACCCTGTGAAAAAGGAACAGATTCCTGACTCCAAACACATGGGTTTCTATAAAAAGCAATTGCGTATTGCTTTGCGTAACTGCGGCATGATTGACCCTGAAAATATTAATGAATACCTTGCAGCTGATGGTTACGAAGCCATGGGCAAAGTATTATTGGAGATGACTCCCGAAGAAGCCATCAAAGAGGTAATGGATTCTGGTTTGCGCGGTCGTGGTGGTGGTGGATTTCCCACAGGCCTTAAATGGCAGATTGCCAGCAAAAACCATGCGGATCAAAAGTATGTGGTATGTAATGCCGACGAGGGTGACCCCGGTGCATTCATGGACCGTTCCATCCTGGAAGGTGACCCGCATTGTGTGCTTGAAGCCATGGTAATCAATGGATTTGCCATTGGAGCCACAAAAGGCCTTATTTATATCAGGGCTGAATACCCGCTTGCCATCCATCGTTTGAAAATTGCCATCGACCAGGCACGTGAGTATGGTCTGTTGGGAACCGATATCCTGGGTTCCGGTTTCGACTTTGACGTGGAAATTCGTTATGGTGCAGGTGCTTTCGTTTGTGGTGAAGAAACTGCCCTTATCCACTCTATGGAAGGTGAACGTGGCGAGCCTACTTTCAAGCCCCCATTCCCGGCACAAAGTGGTTACCTTGGTAAACCCACCAACGTAAACAACGTGGAAACCTACGCCAATATCCCTGTTATTATAACCAAAGGAGCCAAGTGGTTTGCTTCCATCGGAACAGAAAAATCCAAAGGTACCAAGGTATTTGCTTTGGCCGGTAAGATCAACAACGTGGGTCTGATTGAAGTACCAATGGGTATTACCCTGCGCGAAGTGATCTTCGAAATTGGTGGCGGTATCCAGGGTGGTAAAAAATTCAAAGCTGTTCAAACGGGTGGTCCTTCCGGTGGATGCCTTACCGAGAAACACCTCGATACTCCCATTGACTTCGACAACCTATTGGCTGTAGGATCTATGATGGGTTCCGGTGGTATGATTGTAATGGACGAAGACGACTGTATGGTGGCCGTAGCCAAATTCTACCTCGAATTTACCGTTGAAGAATCCTGCGGTAAATGTTCTCCCTGTCGCATTGGAAACAAGCGCCTTCATGAACAACTGGATATCATTTCCAAAGGGAATGCTACAGAAAAAGACCTTGACAAACTAAAAAACCTGAGCAACGTAATCAGAGATACTTCTCTTTGCGGATTAGGCCAGACTTCCCCCAACCCGGTTCTCTCAACCATGGAGAATTTCTGGGATGAGTATTTGGCTCACGTAAACGAAAAGCGTTGCCCATCAGGAGTTTGTAAAGATCTGATTCGCTATGAGGTAATTGCAGAAAATTGTGTAGGATGCACTGCCTGTGCTCGCAACTGCCCTGTAAACTGCATATCTGGTGAAAGAAAACAGCTTCATGTAATCGACCAGACACTTTGTATCAAGTGTAATGCTTGTCTGGAAAAATGCAAGTTTAATGCAATCGCAGTTATTTAATTAACTAAAAACAGGAATTACTATAATGGAACTTATCAAATTAACAATAGATAACAGAACTGTTGAGGTTGAAAAAGGCACAACAATTTTCATTGCAGCAAAACAACTGGATATTACTATCCCCACCCTTTGCTACATGAACCTGAAAGACCTTAATATAGAACATAAACCCGGCGGCTGCCGCATTTGTGTTGTGGAAGTTGAAGGACGCCGCAACCTGGCGCCTGCCTGTGCTACCGAATGCTCCGAAGGAATGGTAGTCAAAACACATTCTGTACGTGTACTCAATGCCAGAAGAACTGTATTGGAGCTGATCATTTCTGATCACCCTTTCGACTGTCTCATATGTGCCAAATCGGGTAACTGTGACTTGCAGGATATGGCCGTCAAACTGGGCGTGAGGGATATTCCTTTCAAAGGCGAAAAATCTACCTATAAGCCCGACTTTTCACCTGCTATTATTCGCGATATGGATAAATGCATCATGTGTCGTCGTTGCGAAACCATGTGCAATGACTTCCAGACAGTGGGTGTCCTTTCCGGCATTCACCGTGGATTTGAAGCAGTTGTAGCTCCTGCATTCGAACGCGATCTGGATCACAGTGAGTGTACTTACTGCGGACAGTGTGTTGCAGTATGCCCAACAGCAGCCCTCACCGAGGTTGACCATACCAATCAACTGATCAACGACTTGTCTGACCCATCCAAAACCATGGTTGTACAAACAGCTCCCGCCGTTCGTGCAGCATTGGGCGAAGAGTTTGGCATGGAGCCCGGAACCCTGGTTACCGGCAAAATGGTTGCCGCATTGCGTCAGCTGGGCTTCAACTTTGTTTTTGACACCGATTTTGCTGCCGACCTTACCATTATGGAAGAAGGAACCGAATTGCTTGATCGTCTTTCCCGCCATCTCAATGGCGATAAAGAGGTTAGGCTGCCTATCCTTACTTCATGCTGTCCCGGCTGGGTAAGCTTTTTCGAATATCACTATCCTGATTTGCTCGACGTTCCTTCAACCGCTCGCTCACCCCAGCAAATGTTTGGCGCAATTGCCAAAACCTATTTTGCTGAAAAGCAGAAGTTGAACCGCAAGGATATGATTGTGGTTTCCATCATGCCATGCGTTGCCAAAAAGTATGAGTGTACCCGCGAAGAATTTGCCACCGATGGCAATCCTGATGTGGATTACTCTATCTCTACACGCGAACTGGCAAAACTCATCAAGTCGGCCAATATTGATTTCAAGTCATTGCCCGATGAAGACTTTGATAAGCCCATGGGCGAATCAACAGGTGCTGCCGTAATTTTCGGTACTACCGGTGGTGTAATAGAGGCTGCTACACGTACTGCATACGAACTGCATACCGGCGAAGAACTTGAAAAAGTAGATTTTGAAGCACTGCGCGGTTTCGAAGGAATTCGCTCTGCTACGGTCAATTTTAAAGGTCTGGATGTTAATATCGGTATTGCTCACGGATTGGGTAATGCACGGAAATTGCTCGACGATGTAAGAGCCGGCAAGAGTGAATACCATGCTATTGAGATTATGGCCTGCCCCGGAGGTTGCATTGGTGGTGGCGGACAACCTCTGCACCATGGCGACACTTCAATACTGAAGGCTCGTGCGAAAGCTATTTATGCTGAAGATGAAGGCAAAACTCTACGTAAATCGCACCTCAATCCCGACATCATCAAATTGTATGATGAGTTTCTTGGGAAACCTGGTAGCGAGCTTGCTCACAAACTTCTGCATACACACTATTTCGAGAAGAAAATCAAGCATATTTCAATGGATTAATTTATCAAACCCGTTTTGTCTGCAGGCTTTTTCCTGCAGACTTACACCGGGTCTGGAGTAAATTTATTTCGTAACAAAAAAATATCACATATAATGACTTCAGTAAAACTTAAATTAAAAGACAGTGATGTGCAGAAACTTAAGGAGATTTCCCTCTCGTTTAACAACGAGGCAGGTGAGCTGATTAACGTTTTGCACAAAGCCCAGGAGCACTTCGGTTATCTGCCTGCAGAAATACAGGAAGTAGTAGCAGAAGAACTGAATATTCCCGTGGCCAAAGTTTATGGGGTAGTAACCTTTTATTCTTTCTTTACCATGCTCCCACGCGGACGCTTCCCCATCTCTATATGCACGGGAACGGCCTGCTATGTTAGAGGAGCCGAAAAAGTACTGGACGAATTCAAACGCATTCTCAAAGTGCCAGTAGGCGAAACTACCGCCGATGGTAAATTCTCTATCACTTGCCTGCGTTGCGTGGGTGCGTGTGGTCTGGCTCCTGTAGTTATGGTTGGCGACAAAACATATGGTCGTGTTACTACCGATGGAGTAAAAGAGATCCTCAAAGAATACGAAAAAGAAGAGTAATCTTCGGCTTTTTGTATTACTCCCATTGCGGGAACAGGTTTTCGTGCCTGTTCCCTTTTTTATTGCCCAAAGGTTTGTATAGCCATTCAGGCAAAATGATTCTTGCCTAAAAAGCAATTATGTTAAAAAACGAATAATTGTTTAATAAATTAATAGATTCATTAAACAAAACAAATATTGATTCTGTTGTTTGAGTGTTCACAAAATTCAATTAAAACTCATTTAACAAATATTTTTATGAAACAGTTAGGCAATGCAACTTTTGAAAACTATGTGGGCCTTGAGCAAGGGCTTAGTGAAATGGCATACCAGATGGTTGCCCATGTATTGACACTGGGTTATGCTGTGATGCTTGCAGGTTTATTTTATTTTATTCTTACTATCAAAACGGTAGCTCCCAAATACCGGACGTCTTCAGTTTTATCGGTAGTAGTAATGGTTTCTGCTTTTCTACTTCTTTATGTTCAGGCTGGAAACTGGACCAGCAGCTTTGTATTTGATGCTGAAAGAGGCCGGTATTTTTTGGGTGAAGGACAAGATTTGTTTAACAATGGTTACAGGTACTTAAACTGGCTGATTGATGTGCCCATGTTGCTATTCCAGATTTTGTTCGTGGTATCTCTTACCAAATCCAAATTTTCCAGTATCAGAAATCAATTCTGGTTCTCCGGTGCAGGTATGATTATAACTGGATATATTGGTCAGTTTTATGAAGTAACCAATATTTATGTATTTGCCGCATGGGGAGCAATCTCCACGTTGTTCTTTATTCACATTCTCATTCTTATGAGGAAAGTTATCACTGAAGGAAAAGAAGGCATTCCAGCCAAAGCTCAAAAGGTACTGGGTTCTATTTGGGTGCTTTTCCTATTCTCATGGATGCTTTACCCCGGCGCTTTCCTGATGCCTCACCTGGGTGGGATTGAAGGTGCTTTGTTCAATGAAATTGGTATTGTTGGACGACAGATTACCTATACCATCGCAGATGTCTCTTCCAAAGTTATCTATGGGGTGCTGCTCACAGTTGTAGCGCGCTACATGAGTCTTGAAGAAGGATATGTGGAAGGCAAAGAAGCCTGATATTACCTCTTCTGATTAATAATTGGCTGTATCATGATTATTAGCTGCAACAGCAGCTTCATCATGATACAGCATTTTTTTTACCACTTTGTAATCAAAATCACCAGGGTTACTGTCAGCGGTTCCGGGCGAGTGTAAAGGAAGAATAATCCCCCTTTGTAATAAGCAGAGTGGGTCAACGGTGAAATTATAATATTATGTTTTATGATTATCCGCATTTTTGCCAGTTAATCTCACATTCAATACTTCAAACAATAAAACTGCTATTGCGCTGACATTAAGATCAGTTCTTTAATGAAGTTTAAACCACAGCGCATTTTGCTGTTAAACAACTTATTTCTATAAAAGTTAAGGGCCTACAGCCCAGTTCTACTGCTTGATCAATTAAATATAACTTAGGGCCAGGGGCCCGGAAACCTTTGTAGTTTAGGAATTTTTAAATTGACCTATGCGCTGCGAAAATATTCCGGGAACAGAAACCAATAAAATGACAGCGCAATTTGCAGAGAATAATATGAATTAGGTTTAAAAGCTAAAAGACTGGCATGATTGCGGATAATCATTTTATGTTGTAATACAGATTGCAGCAGCCTTCCTGCAGATTCTTTCTTATTGGTCTGCAGGAATGCTGTTTGGTTTTGTTCTACAATAAAGCAGGCAATTTTGCAAAATCATTGATATCTTTACATATAAATCGCGTTGCGAACCAAAATCACTGACATGTACAAACACTTCCCGATTATATTCCTTTTAATGATTTTATTCAACATAAGTGGATGGGCGCAACATCCTGCAGTTTTTCATATGCAGAATGAAGGACGTGTTGGCATTGCTGCTACTTTTGAGCCTGGTCACACAGGTGTAATGGTTCCGGTTTGGCTGACCAACCGGTTTGTAATTTCCCCCATTGTAAGTTTCAAATATTTTCAGAAAAAAGACCTTGATCTTACCATCGGAATTGCTACACGCCATTATTCCTTATTCAATGATATGGCTTTTTACTTTGGCTTCAGGGTTGGAAGTATGCTGTTGATTCCCTATGGTGAAGAGGAGCTGGAAAACGACAGGCAAACGGATCTGTTTGCAGGCGCCCATATGGGTATGGAGTATTTTCTTGCCAGACAATTGAGCGTGGGGCTGGAAATACAGGGAAATTTTATCCAGTCTGATGAAAAATCCACACGATTTGATAATCCGGGTGGAGTTGGGGTGAAGTTGGTTCCTGTATTGATGGCTACTTTTTATTTCTGATGGATGACCAAACTCCGAAAAGTACTATACTTCCAGGCCCCCTAAATGTGGGAGTCCGCAACTAATTGAATTTGTGTGTATTAAAATAACAAATTTAGTTTTATATGTTACAAAAAAGATTTTTCGGAGTGCCCTCATCTATGCTAATGTGTATATTTCAGGAAGTTTTATAAAAACAAAAAATACTTGATTTGACAGGAGGAGCAGGACATATAGCTGATATGATAGGTAAGATTCGCATGAATGAGTCTGCTATCAGAAGAAAGCGTTGGTTCAAACAGGCAAGGATTGAATACATCAATGCCGCCTGGCAACAAAAACTTGATTACACAAAAGCAACTCCTGCTGAGCTCGAAAGAATCAGAGTACAGGTGATTCTCAACAGAAAGGAAAGCAGAAAGAGGTTTTGGATTGCTTCTTTTGTATCTTTGTTTGCAGGATGGATTGTATTATGGAGTCTTTGGGAACTTCTGAAATTCATATGGTAATCATTGACAGAAGTCTGGAAAATCAGCGATTTATTTTGAAAACGATACTATTGTGCCATGGAGAAAACTGAAATAAAAGCATTGGTTAATAAAGAAATAGAGAAAACCCAAAAGATTATCAAAGAATACGAGGAGCTGGTGAAACCTGAGGCTCCCGATGTGGCCATTGGTCGAGTTTCGCGCATGGATGCCATTAACAACAGGAGCGTAGTGGAAGCCTCCCTGCGGCAGGCCCGCCAAAAACTTGAAAAGCTCAATTATGTGCTCGACAAAGTAGATAAACCCGATTTTGGTAAATGCATGCGCTGCGGAAGCGTAATTCCCGTGGGACGTATCCTCATCAGACCCGAAAGTTTACACTGTGTGAATTGTGCACAGTAAAGAATAAAAAAAGAGTCCAATCTGAAAAGTTAATTATCCACGAACCGAAGCGCGGCATTGCCACCTTGCAGCAGGCAGCTTCTATAGCCAATGTTAAAGTTGATGAACTCATCAACCACTTGCGTAAAGAGGTCGGGCAGGATCTTGTTTCAGCCGGAGAAGAAGCAGGATATATTACTACCCAACCTTCGTGGTTCGATGCAAAGAAAGTTATCATGGAACTGGATGCCTCTGAAATGCTTGAGAGAGGAGAGCACCCCGTCAACCAGGTGATTGCAGACTTAAAAGATCTCCCGGCAGGTTCTATGTATGCCCTGAAAGTTCCATTTTTACCCGCCCCGCTCATCGACAAAGCGTCAAGCCTTAATTTTGAACATTGGGTGCAACAGGAGGATGAACACTACAAGGTGTGGTTTTTTAAACCCTGATATGCAGACTTCCTGAGCAATGTAATAAAGCCATAAAAAAGAGCCTGCCCTGATGATGTTCGGGGCAGGCTCTTGTGATTTTATAAGGAAAGTTTGGGCTTTCTGTTACAACGGGTGATTTAATGTATCACCAGTTTCACCACCTGGTTTACCTCTTTTGTCCGGATGTATACAAGGTAAGTTCCTGCAGGCAGACCCGGATTGAGTGCATTTGTGCCCCCGGGAAGTTGCTGATGGTAAACCACAGCTCCTGAAAGTGTAATAATCTTAACATCGGCAGGGTGGGGGAGTTCCAGTGAAAATGCACCACGGCTGGGGTTGGGGTATAGCTGCACCCACTCTTCCAAAGCCTCATCTACCAGAGTTGCCCCCTGGACTTCAATGACTGCTCTTTCTGAAGAACCCGAGTCATACACAGCTTCCACCTCAGCAAGGTGAATTCCTTCTGGTAGCTCTGGCAGGAGATAGAAGTTTTCCATTACATTGTCTTCGATCAAGTCTCCATTCAGGTAAATGTTGTAGGATAATACATGATGATAGGGCTTTTGATACTCCAAATCGTCAATTAACAGGAAGTAGGTATCATTACCGGTATACTGGACTGCCACATAATTTGTGCCTTCAGGGGCATCAAAAGTATAACGTGTCCATGAAGCCGGAGGAGAAATGGAAGTTCCCGATTCAAATGCAGTAAAGTCTCCAACATTGCTTCCGTCCAGAGAATACAGTACGTTAAATGTTTCAGGTTCGGAACCCACCAGTGATTGTGCCATGAAGGAGAAATTGCCTTCGCCTGCAGGGATTATCAACCAATCGTTATTTTGTCCGGAGGGTCCGGCAAGTGCCACAAGGTACCGGCGACCCGAATAAGCTTCCAGGTTAATGGCAGGAACCGTGGCATAAGGGTTGAAAACCATGAACGACATGGGGTCTCCTGCTCCGGGCCATGTGAAATTCGTATAGGTGTATGTTCCCATCCCATCAAGGTCTTTCAGTATGTAGTTTCCGATGTTTTCTTTCTCAAAGTCCGGATAAGATTCAATATCATCGGTATAGCTATCATGCAGGGTCCAGGTAAGCAGGTAATTATCGCTTCCGGGTTCCTGTTGCGCCTTCAGGTTGGAAGGAGCTGGTTTGAGTTCTGTAAGCGGGATTTCGAGGGTAATGGCCTCATTGATGGCAATTCCTTCCATTTTTACAGGTTCAAAATTTTCCAGCTGCACGGAAATATCGTAAGTGCCAAGCCAGATGCCATCGATGGTGGTTTCGTTCCCGTTCACTCCAAAGGTAGTTTCGTAGAAATGATCCTGGCTGATGATGCTTACATAAGCCCCCTGAGCGTTGCCTGTGTTGGGTTGCAGAACAATATTGATATTGAATAACACATCCAGCAATATTTCGTTGGAAAGGGTCATGTCAGAAATCAATTCTTCATCATAGTGGGCAACCACGCCGTAGCGGTAAATTCCTGCATCGGCATCTGACAGGGTTTCATCTTCCAGTTCGGCCTGAGAAATCATTTCAGGGGTAAGATTTTCCCAGTTGCTGGTATCAGTGCCACTTAGTCCTCTGTAGACTTTGTATCCCATGGGATTGGCCTCAACAGTGTTGTGCACTATTCCATAGATATTCCAGTTTTTGTTGGTAAGGCTCATGGCCGTCCAGGTTCCATTATCGTAAAGCATGCTTCCCTTGCGCTGGGGAGCATTGGGGCCTTCGTCAATACCAATGGGATACGCTCCGTATCCCGCTTCAAAACGGATTCCAATCCACAGCTCTTTGGTGATATCAACCGGTATGGCTCTTTCAAGCTCAAAGGTGTACCATCCTTCTTCAGAAATAGATTCGGCATGGGTATAGATGAGCTGGGCAGCCTGATGCCCTTCAAACACTTCAATATGAATATTGGCCTGGTTGCTAATGTAAGCTTTTACATGGGTCAGCTTGCCATCTTCTGGTATCATATTTTGCAGATCACTGATGGTGAATCTGATGCCGGCAGTAAACGGAGCACCACCCCATCCCCAGCCTGTGTATTGGGTAAGACTGCCCCATTGCAATCCGGTTTCATTGGTAAGTCCGTAAGGGATGTCCCAGCTAACCTGTCCGTTGCCATTATCTAAAGCTGCCACCACATTCATGGGTTTGTGGGCTTGCAGATCAAGAGAAATGGGGTCCAGGGCAAAATCATTGTCCTCTGTTGTAAAGGGTTGTTCATGAGCAAAATACAGCGGATGGCTTACATGCAGGTTGTATTCTTTTTCTCCAAAACCATTCAAGGCAAACTCTCCGGAAGCATTGGTGTATGCAGTGTAGGATGAATATCCTGAAAGCATGGCTTTGGCTCCTTCAATGGGATTGCCCGACTGATTGGTTACCGTGCCTGAAACCAGCACCGGGGTTGCATCAGAAAGCAATGCATCAATGATTAGATTCTGCCCGGAAGTAATAGCGAAATCTGTTTCCCAGATGTTGTAGCCCTCCTTAAAGAAGCTGATGTTGTATTCACCCGGCAAAAGGCCACCCACAATATACTCGCCGTTAGCGTTGGTCAGAACAGACTCTGTTTGCCATGAATCAGAACCATCAGCGGGGGTAATTTCTACTGCAACCCCTTCCAGTGCACTGTTATCACCTCCGGCGATTACGGTTCCCGACAAGGAGCCAAAACCGGTTACTTTTGTGGTAACAATGCTGGGTATGGTTGCCACTTCATCAGTTGACCAACTGGCAGGCTGGGTGGTGATAGTACTTAAATCCACCCCAAAACCTATGGCATAATAGGTACGCATTCCTTCTACCGGTGTATTGAAAAAATTGGGAGAAGTTACAGTGGGCAAGTCGTCAGTAAGTGGTTTGATAACCGTTATGATAAGATTTTCCCCCAGGCTTTCATCAAAAAAGAAGGGTTGATCAAATGCAATATCAATGGCATTTCTGCCTGGTTCAAAAGTTACCGGACCCTCAAATACCAGTTTCTGGTTGGCATAATATTCCCAGATCAGGTTGTTTTGGGTTGTGCCAAACACATTTCGGTTGGTCTTGCTGATGTATATTTTGTAGGTATTGGTTCTGTTTCCTGCACCAATATTGCTGAAATAGGTGAGCCCTGTAATCAATCCCGAAGAACCGATTTCATCAGCTGTATAGATGCTTTGGGATAAGATGGATGATCGTGTCAACTCAAACACCTGCTGAGATTGGAATGTACCCCAGGTTACAGGCTGTTGATTTTCGTCCATCCCGGTATAATAGCTTCTGGTAGCAGGAGGTCCTGCGTTTTCATCACTGGTATGTGCAATGATTTGATAGGTGTAAAGATTAATGCCGGGAGCATCTGTTTCTGTAAAACTGGTCTCGGCATGCATGGTGGCAAGGGTTACACTTTCGTTGCCCAGGCTTCGGATGATGGTGTATCCCGTTACAGGATCAAGCAGTAAGCCTCCTTGCTCCCCATAGTTTACTTCATTCCAGCTAATAACAGTTTCATTTTGTTCGTTTCGGCTGAAGTTCACTTCATTGGGCGCACCGGGAACGGTTTCTACTCCAAGGTACAAAAAGTCAGAAGTCCAGATTTCTCCCTGTCCATGACTGTTATACCCCACCAGACGGTAGGCATAGTAGTTTTCAACTTCTACGGAAGTATCTGACCATGATGATTCTTCACCGGCTTCAATGGTAGTAAGGTCAGCAATTTCTTCAAATGACATGGGATGTGAGCCACGGTAGATTTTAATTCCGTCCAGGGAGGCAAGGGCATCTCCGTTTGCATCTTCTGCAGGGTTGATCCAGTTCAGGTCAATTGACAGGCCGCCATCCATATTCATCACTGCTTCATAGCCGGAGATAACGCCAGGAGCCTGGTTCTGAACCGTGGGTGCGAATGTAATATCATCCACCATAAAACAGTAGGCCCAGGAAACGTGCACGATGGCAATGTGTTTGGCATTGGCCGGTATGGTGTATTGATATTGTGTCCATGAAAAGTTGGCCTCGATGGGGTTATGGAAAAAAGTAAAATCAGACTCATTCGTACCTGTGGTTGAGTATCCTACTTTAAACTCTTCCGGACCAAAAAATGAAAAAGTTCCTTTGGCATAAAAAGAGTAGATTCCCCCGTTGTGTGGTGCAAGTTCGCGGGTAATGAGCCAATCGTTGTTGGCACCGGTATTGTTGCCAATGCTCATGAAAGCTTTGTCTCCGGTGCGTGGAGCAAATTCGGGAAAAGTATTTGCAGGTATCGTTTGGGAGGGGTTGTAAACGATAAATGCCATGGGAGTATTTTTGTTGGGGTAGTCATGAAAGGGGCCGGAGGGTACCATCTCGTCCAGATCTTTCATGATCCAACCTTCAATATTTTCGATGGCAAAGTCCTCATGCCATTGCACGTTGTCGTAAAAGGGTTGTTGCAGCAGGTTTTGATTCTTGCCACTACTTTGAAGCGTAAATGATTGCAAAAGAATGGCAGTAATAATTGCCAGGCTCATGATGGGTAGAGTAAATTTTTTCATAATTCGGATTGTGTTATTATTGGATTGTGTTTAACGGGCTGGCATTTACATAGAAAATACCGGATTACTTCTAATACAAATTTAGAAAGTTATTTTCAGTAAAGAAGTTAATGAAGAAGCAAAGAAGAGAGACAGGTTCGGAAGGTTGTTTTTTTAAGCCTTTTACCTAATAACTATCGATATCCTGCGTTAATTAAGAATAGGTTTTTCATAAATGTTGACAAAAAGGGGATTATTCACCATCTCATTTTGGTTTTTTAACTATTTTTGATGCCGAAAGAAATGGTGTGTTTTGAAAAACAAAACCTTCCTGCCCTGTGAAGAAACAGGACAAAAGAATATCACTAATAAACTAAAATCGTATGAAAAGAGTAATGACAACAGTGGGTATGGTTCTGTTTGCCGTTCTGATAATGACAGGATGCGGAGCTGGAAGCAATGAAATGGAAAAAGATGCAAGGAAGGTTGCAGAGAAGGCCTGCGAAATGAGACTTATGGCTCTCAGTATTGAAGAAGGAGACTTTGATGGGTTGACTCAGTTTACTCAGAAAATGGCTGAATTTTCCGAGCTTGTGCAAGAAATTGACAATAAGTATGACTTTGACGCAGATGACGAAGAATTTGAAGAGCTAATCCGGGAGCAGCTAAAGAAAACTCCTTGCGGTGATATTGAACTGGACGACTTGTTTGACTTTTTCTAGAAAAGAATATCTGGTTACTGCAGGTTCCCAAACTGAAATAACTGAAGCCCGTAGGCGAAATGCCTGCGGGTTTTTTTTATTTCCTGTAAGCAAAATTCCGGCAACCAAATGCTCAAAAAAAAAGCTGTCTCAAATGAAAGAGACAGCTTTTTTTATACAATCAGCAATAGAGTTACTCTTTTTTAGAGTAGTCCATGGCAGCATGACGCTTGTAGGTTTCATAGCGCCATTTTGCATTTTCCTGTGCAGCTGTGAACAACTCAGTAGCTACTTTTGGGAATGCTTTCTTGAGTGAGCTGTAACGTACCTCACTGGCAAGGAAGTCCTGGAATTTATTCCAATCGGGCTCCTTGGAGTCAAGCTGGAATGGATTCTTACCTTCTGCTTCCAAACTGGGGTTGTAGCGATACAATTGCCAGTATCCTGCTTCAACTGCATCTTTGGTCTGTGACTGGGTTGCTCCCATTCCACCACGCAAACCGTGGTTGATACATGGTGAATAAGCAATGATAACTGAAGGTCCCGGAAATGCTTCTGCTTCGCGAACTGCTTTCAGGAACTGGTTCTGGTTGGCACCCATACCTACCTGAGCTACGTAAACGTAACCGTAAGTCATGGCCATAAGTCCCAGGTCTTTCTTGCGTACACGCTTGCCGGCAGCAGCAAACTTGGCGATAGCACCTACAGGAGTAGATTTAGAGGCTTGTCCACCGGTGTTGGAATACACTTCGGTATCCATTACCAGCAGGTTGATATCTTCACCTGATGCAATTACGTGGTCAAGGCCACCGAAGCCGATGTCATAAGCCCAGCCATCGCCACCAAATACCCATACAGACTTTTTAACAAGATACTGCTTGAGGTCCATGATATCTTTGGCAATCTGGTTTTTCTCGCCTTTCAATGCTTCCACAACTTTTTCTGAAGCTTCTTTGTTGGTGGAGGCATTTTCTTTGGTATCCAGCCATCCTTTGAAAGCTTCCTTGGTTTCAGCTTTCATATCATCAGCTTCCATGCCCACCTCCATAAAGCGTGCAATGCGCTCACGGATTTTGTTTACACCGGTTGCCATACCAAAACCATACTCAGCATTGTCTTCGAAGAGAGAGTTTGCCCATGCAGGACCTTCACCCTTGCTGTTCATGGTATAAGGAGTTGCTGGTGCAGAACCACCGTAAATAGACGAACAACCTGTAGCATTTGCTACCATCATACGGTCACCATAAAGCTGGGTGATAAGTTTGATATAGGGAGTTTCGCCGCAACCGGCACAAGCACCGCTGAATTCAAACAGGGGTTGTGCAAACTGGCTGTTCTTTACAGTTGAATCCTTGGTTACCAGGTTTTCTTTATAAGTAACATTTTTAGAAATTACATCCCAGCGTTTGTCTTCGTGCAACTGAGAGTCGAGCGATTCCATTATAAGTGCTTTCTCAGGAGCAGGGCAAACATCAACGCAGTTTCCGCAACCTGTGCAGTCTAACGGGCTTACCTGCATGCGGTATTTGTAAGCAGAAAGTTTACCTTTTACATTTTGTACCGGAGTGTCTTCGCCGATTACTTTCATCTCGTCTTCATCAATGAGGAAAGGACGAATTACTGCGTGAGGACAAACATAAGCACACTGGTTACACTGGATACACTTGTCAACCTGCCATTCGGGCACGTGAACAGCAATACCACGCTTTTCGTAAGCAGTAGTTCCCTGTGGGAATGTTCCGTCTTCACGATCCAGGAAGGTGCTTACTGGCAAATCATCGCCGTTGAGCGCATAAATGGGGAATACTACATCGCGGATAAATTCAGGAAGATCATCTCTTTTTGCTGCAGGCTTCAACCCGATATTTTTCCATTCGGCAGGAATGTCGATCTGGATTACATCACCACCTCTGTCAATAGCAGCATTATTCATGTTTACAATCTCTTCTCCCTTCATGCCATAGGATTTCATGATGGCATCTTTCATTTCGGTAACGGCCTGCTGGTAAGGAATTACTTCGGCCACCTTAAAGAAGGCAGATTGCATGATGGTATTGGTGCGGTTACCCAGACCAAGTTCTTCCGCAATAGCAGTAGCATTGATGGTGTAAAACTTAATGTTATTTTCTGCCATATACTTTTTCATATGGTCAGGAAGACGATTTTTGGTCTCTTCAACATCCCATATGGAGTTAAGCAGGAAAGTTCCACCAGGCTTAAGACCCTTAAGCATATCATATTTTTCAAGGTATGCAGGTACGTGGCATGCTACGAAGTTGCCATTGTTAACAAGATAGGGGGAACGGATGGGTGAATCACCAAAACGAAGGTGAGAAACCGTGATTCCGCCAGACTTCTTGGAGTCATAGCTGAAATAACCTTGTGCAAACTTATCGGTAGAATCTCCGATAATCTTGATGGAGTTTTTGTTGGCACCTACTGTACCATCCGAACCCAAACCGAAGAATTTGGCAGCATAGTTTCCTTTGGGAGAAACATCTACTTCTTCGCCAAGGGGGAGAGATTTGAAGGTAACATCATCATTGATACCTACAGTAAATTGGTTTTTAGGCTCATTCATCTTGCTGTTTTCAAAAACAGCGATGATGTGCCTGGGAGTAGTATCTTTTGAACTGAGTCCATAGCGACCGCCATATACTTCAGGAGCATCTTTCTTACCATAATACAACTCGCGAACATCAAGATACAAAGGATCTCCGTTTGCGCCGGGTTCTTTGGTACGGTCAAGAACTGTAATTCTTTTTACAGACTTGGGCATTACCTTCAGGAAGTATTTTACTGAGAAAGGTCTGTACAGGTGAACAGAAACCAGTCCTACTTTTTCACCTTTTGCTGTGAGATAGTCGATGGTTTCTTTAATCGTTTCTGTTATTGAGCCCATGGCAATAAGTACATGCTCAGCATCAGCAGCACCATAATAAGTAAAAGGATGATATTCACGGCCGGTAATTTTGGCTATTTCCTGCATGTACTCTTCAACCATGTCGGGCAGCACATCGTAGAAACGATTGGCAGCCTCTCTTGACTGGAAGTAAATATCAGGGTTTTGAGCAGTACCGCGGGTTACAGGGTGCTCAGGGTTGAGCGCTCTGTCGCGGAAAGCCTGTACGGCTTCCATATCCAGCAGTCCTTTGAGCGTTTCCTGGTCACATTCTTCTACTTTTTGAATTTCGTGTGAAGTACGGAATCCATCAAAGAAATGCAGGAAAGGAACTCTTGACTTAATGGCTGCCAGGTGAGCAATAGGGGCAAGATCCATGATTTCCTGTACACTACCGGTTGCCAGCATGGCAAAGCCTGTCTGACGGGTAGACATTACATCTGAATGGTCACCAAAAATTGAAAGTGCCTGAGCAGCCAAACTGCGGGCAGAAACATGGAATACAGCGGGAAGTAATTCTCCGGCCATCTTGTACATATTGGGAATCATCAGAAGCAATCCCTGGGATGCAGTATAGGTACTGGTAAGTGCACCTGCCTGTAATGAGCCGTGCATAGCACCAGCTGCACCAGCCTCCGATTGCATTTCTACCAGCTTAACCTCTTCACCAAAAATGTTCTTGCGTCCTTTTGCAGCCCATTCGTCAACATTTTCCGCCATGTTGGATGATGGGGTAATAGGATAAATCGCTGCCACTTCGCTGAACATGTAAGCTACGTGTGCTGCGGCATGGTTTCCGTCACATGTAATGAAATTTTTCTTTTTTGTCATAGTTGTCTTAATTTAAAACAGTCTTATTGTAAGGCAATTAGCTTTGCTTGTTTTACGCCGCAAAATTACTAAAAATACTTCAATCTTTTTGAGCTGCATGCTTATTTATAACGATTACAAACAAGCGCTATCAGGAGAGTTGTTAATTGAAAAACATCCAGGATACCCCGAACTTAAACATGCTCTGAGGAATAGGATAAAAGGGAATGTCATAATGATGGCGAATATCGGGAATCAATCCCAGTAAATTCTGGTATTTTAAAAACAACCGGGCATTGGATACTTTGGCATTCCAGAATACATCCACCAGGAATTTGTCCTGCATCAGATGGTCATTCTGCAGGTGAAAGGCCCGGGCCACTGGTGACCATGCCATGGCGTTATATCCCGTATTGTAATAAAAGTCAAACCCTACTTTATTGATCATAGCCCTGTCCGACAAACCAAAATGGGCATATATTGAATGATAACTCACCAGGGAAGGATAGTTTTCAAAATTCTCGCTGCTGCCTTGTTGCAAAACAACATGGTTGCGCAATCCCAGCCACCCAAATTGTAAATCGCTGAAAGCCCCCAGGGTAAAATAGCCCAGCTCGGTGGTATTTTGCACCGGAAGTGCTTCTTCATTGAGGTAAACCATTCGGTCGAGCAGGTAATAGTTTCCTTCAAGGGTAATGAAGGGAGTTGTTAATCTGGAACTGAGATTGATAATCTGAATTTTGTCAAAATCGTTTTCCCATCGGATATTATTCACCGATAGTTTGTTGTAGAAAAAAGGTGCTTCTGTAAGGGCATAGGTGAGCCTGTTGGATAAGTTGTACCTGCTTTCTGCACCTCCGATATTGAGAAAACCTCCGGCATGGATGTCCTCATCATGGTATCCTCCCAGTGTAATACTGGCATGTCCACCAAAAGAAAGGAACCTCCGTTGATCCGATTGAAGTTCTATTCCCTGTACCCACTCATTATAGCTGTTTTTGGTGGCGTAATATATCCTTTCATTATCCTCGTTGAGTGTGTCAGCTCCTTCAGGAATAAAATCAGGTTGCTCTATGGTGTAGGAGCTGTGCTTAAGGTACAATTTGAAATTAAATGGAAATGTACCTCTGCCGCTTGTCAATGGGAAGTTGGACCAGGATATAAGGTTTTCAACCCGGTGAATGGCAGTCGAGTCTATCGTGATTACTGAGTCAATTCGCGGAAAATCGTAGTGTGGGTAAAGCGGATTGTTGTCGTTATACAGGAATGCAGTGCGTTTGTAAGAAAAGTCATGATTGATGCGGCCCAGGTTAATAAATCTTGTCTGATCGCCAGTGTCGGAGGCTATGTAGAAACCAGTTTGATAAAAATGACGAAGGTTTACTGAAAAGTCTCTGAAGGTTGACTCTGCTCTTTCCAGATTTACAAATGTACTGCGGTCATCCAGTTCAAAAGCCTGATGATCCTCTAATCCGCCACTTTCGTGATTACGCACCCTGTTAACAATTACACTGGCCAGTGCCTGGTATCTTTGGTTGGTGCTCAGGTAGTCGCCCGAGAAATAAAAACTTGAATTTCTTGCTCCTATCCTGGTAAAAGCACCGGGAGAATTAACGATTTTATACTGAAAGCCCATGTGTAGATTTTCATGCAGCTTCTGATTGTGCTTGCCTGAAAAGAGTTGTTCCCGATCATCGCCAATTACGTAAAACAATTCGGAGAATACATGCTTTGGCCGGTAAAACCTTAAATCTTCGTGCCGAAACAGGTAACCACCATATAGTTTATATTCATTAAGCTTCAGACCGGGCGATAAATCCGGCGAGAAGTAGAGCCTGCGGTGGACATGGCCTATGTTGCCTTTTTGAGCAAACAGCAGTCCTTCCTGGGTTGCAAAGTCGTAATGGTGGTGGTTGAGCAGGGTTGTATCTGCATATTGCGGCCTGAGGGCAAACGGGTTTTGCAATTGTTCTTCAGTATACCAGGGAACCATTGTGGCCGGCAACGTATCTATCTTCTCTTTTTCTCTTATGGGAGGATGCGTAACTCTCCTGGCAGGCCTCTCAGGTTCTGCAGTGTCGGGTGCAGAAGGGAGGGTATCTAAAGGAATGGTATCTATAGGAATAGTGTCCTGAATCAGGTTTTCAAATGGCCGGATGATGGTATCTGTTATTATGGTATCACTCCTGAATGCATAATGCAAATGGGTATTGGTGTAAACAGGGGTTGCTGTCAGGCAAAATATGCTGAAGCAAATAAAGAATAAGGTGTATAGCCAGGGAAAACTTTTATGCATGTACCCGCTGATAAGAGACAGTTTGTATTATTTGATTATCCTGTATTTTTAAATCGCTGCCAAAATTACTAAAATAAACGCATAAAAAAGTCCGGCATTGTATGGCAATGCCGAACTCCTTAATTTTGAGCTGCAGAAAGTCGCTAAAGGTCTAACGCAGTTGGGTTTGTTCCGTGATTATTTCAACCATTGATCAAGCCATTTGAAAAACTCTCTTTGCCAGAGAATGCTGTTTTGCGGAGTAAGTACCCAGTGGTTCTCTTCCGGGAAAATCATCAGCCTGCTGGGGATTCCCATCAACTGCGCAACATTATAGGCTTGCAATCCTTCTGATTTGGGTACGCGATAATCCTTTGCACCATGAATAACCATGATGGGAGTATCCCAGTTGGCCACAAAAAGATGAGGGGAGAAATCGTAGCTGCGGGGTCTGGGTTCTGCCCAGTAGGGGCCGCCAATATCGTGATTGGCAAAGAACATTTCTTCTGTAGTACCATACCAGCTTTCAAAGTTAAACATGCCGCAATGGGAAATGAATGCACTGAACAACCCATCGTGGTTGCCAGCCAGCCAGAACACCGAAAACCCTCCGTAACTTGCACCAACTGCACCCAGACGAGTTTCATCGATAAAGGGCTCTTTGCTAACCTCGCGGGCTGCCGTGAGCAAATCCTGCATATTCTGACCACCATAGTCCTGGCTTATCTGGTCGTTCCATTCCTGTCCGAAAGTGGGCAAACCACGCCGGTTTGGCGCTATTATAATATAATCATGGGCCGCCATAATCTGGAAATTCCACCGGTAGGAGAAAAACTGGCTCACCGCACTCTGTGGGCCACCACCGCAGTAAAGCAGGGCAGGATATTTTTTGGTTTCGTCAAAATTGGGCGGATAAATGACCCATACCAACATTTCTTTACCATCAGTAGTTTCGATCCATCTTTGCTCTACACGACCCATCTCTGTTTTTTCAAAAACAGATGCATTTACGTTGGTAAGCTGAGTTTGGGTTCCGTCATTTTTATTTACCCTGAAAATTTCCACAGGCGACGACATACTCATGCGTTCTCCCACCAGGTAATCACCTGCAAGGGCAAGAGAATTGTAATTGTGCCATCCGTCAGTAATTTGCTTTATCTCACGGTTGGCAATGGTGAGCTGATACATCTGGTAGGTGGCGTTGTGACCACTGATAAAATAGAGACTCCGGCCGTCTTTGGACCATCTGAGGTTTCCGGCGCTCTGGTCAAATCCTTCCGAATAGTAACTGTAGCTGCCATCGCTCATA
This sequence comes from Bacteroidota bacterium, assembly GCA_007694165.1. Lineage (GTDB taxonomy): Bacteria > Bacteroidota > Bacteroidia > Bacteroidales > UBA7960 > SKVR01. The sequence goes on along the minus strand of RECE01000252.1, from coordinate 13,727 downwards.
TCCATAATCATGATCCTGGTTTTGTCAGCTTCAAAACCGGGAGTTTCCATGCTTTCCCATGCCATATACCTGCCGTCGGGCGAGAAAACGGGATTTTTATCATACCCTTGGTTAAACGGTGTGAGATTCCTTGTTTCACGCGTTTCCAGGTTGTAAAGGTAGATGTTGGAGTTGGTGCTTTTGGCTCTTTCCTTGCCGGTAAGCTTCTTGCTTGTATAAGCGATGGCTTTGCCGTCAGGTGTCCAGCTTATCTGGCCAACACCTCCAAAGGGGGGCATAGGTGAGTCATAGGGTTCTCCCTCCATAATATCGTAGTACCTGCCTGTGGTTCCATCGTTGTAGGGGGCTACAAAAATATGACTATAGGAATAGTCATGCCATTTGTCCCAGTGGCGATACATAAGATCGTCATAAATATAAACATTGGTTTTGGGCAAATCCGGATGTTTGTCCAGTGGAGACTCTTCAATTTGCACTCTTTTGGTGAAAAAAATGTGCTTCATATCCGGGCTGTATTCAAACCCTGAGATTCCGCCTGAAATGTTGGAAACCTGTCTTGCATGGGTTCCGTCAACTTCCATTTCCCACATTTGCACATTGCCACTTTGGTTGCTCAGAAAGCCAATTCTGCGTCCGTCAGGACGCCAGATGGCATTGAATTCATTGTAGTTGCTGCTGGTGATATTGCGCTCCCGGCCACCCGATACGGGCATGGTATAAATATCACGGGTCGATTTGTTAGCTTCCACATCAAAGTGGGTAATGGTAAACAACAGGGTAGTGCCATCCGGCGATACCTGCATGCCACCAACACGGCCAAACTCCCAGAGAGTCTCTGGCACCATGGCCTGCTTTTGGGCAAAACTGCCGGCAATTGTCATCATCATTAAGATTAATAATACATTCAGTTTCTTCATTATTGTCTGCATTTGGGGTTTATGTTTACTAAAATGATTTCCGGGTGTAAAAATAACAGGAAAAAAATAAATCTCTGTTTTATTTAGGCCTGCTGAAAAAGTTTTTAGTGTTAACAGTATGATAATTTTTTACCCTGGGAGCCTGTCACCCTGAGCGGTCCCAATGAATTGAACGACTGTTGCCACTAGCACAATATACTATTAACAGCACTGCCGGTTGCATCAGAAATGAGCGAAGGGTCTCGTAAGCTTTACTCCATGGGTGGTGTATTTTAGTGGCGGGGTGAGCTGTAGTCACCCCGTCACTTTTGAGATTCCTTGTGGTCAGATGAAATTGCGCTTTTCACACATTGTTGCAGAACTATTACAGATACCAACCTTTTAGTATCCCGCAGCCTGTCCGTCCTTCCGGGATTCGGAAGCACCATAATATACTCCGTTTTCCTTGTCCCACATAATGGCCTGATATCCTCCGAAAGGCCCTGAAATCCATTGCATCTTATGGCCTTTGTGCATAAGTGCGCGAATGGTTTCGTATGGGAAACCCGACTCCAGCATCACAGCACCACCATCAGTCATTTGTTGTCCGGTGGGTTCAGAAGACCCCGTATGGTAAATTCTGGGGGCATCACCGGCTTCCTGCAGATTCATCCCAAAGTCGATCATGTTTATTACGATTTGTACGTGTCCCTGGGGCTGCATATCACCCCCCATTACTCCAAAACTTATGTAGGGTTCTCCGTTTTTGGTGATAAAGCCGGGAATAATGGTATGAAAGGGTCGTTTGCCGGGTTCGAAGGTATTAAAATGATCGGGCTGGAGTGTAAAACCTTCTCCACGGTTCTGAATTACAAAACCCAGTCCCGGAGGGGTCATCCCGCTGCCCATACCACGGTAATTGCTTTGTATCAATGATACCATATTGCCCTCTTTGTCAGCAACAGTAAGGTAAATGGTGTTGGGTCCGTCGGGTATGCCGGGTTCGTATCTGCGTGCTGACTGGTTTCTGTTGATAAGCTGCCTTCTTTCTGCCGCATATTCTTTGGAAATCAATTTCTCAACCGGTACAGGGCTGAAGTCCATGTCAGCGTAATATTGGGCTCTGTCTTCATAAGCCAGTTTTTTGGCTTCCACGAAAAGATGAATGTATTCGGGGTCATACAGGCTCATGGATGCGATATCATAACCTTCCAGGATATTGAGCATCTGCAAAGCGGCAATTCCCTGCCCGTTGGGCGGTAACTCCCAAACATCGTACCCACGGTAGTTGGTTGAAACAGGGTCGACCCAGGTACTGGTGTGGGCAGCCATATCATCATAACTCAGAAAACCACCGTTCTCCTTGATATAGGCTTCTATGGTACGGGCAATTTCTCCCTTATAGAAAGCATCTCTTCCTTCCCGGGCAAGGGTTTCGTAGGTACTGGCAAGATAAGGATTGCGGAAAATTTCTCCCTTGGCAGGCATTTTCCCATTGGGCATGTAAGTTTCTTTGAAGTTGGGATAGTGTCCGATGCGGCTTACCGAACGGTCAAGATAGTAAGCGATTAGTTCCGTAACCGGGAATCCGTTTCTGCCATAGTCAATGGCAGGTTGCAGGATAGTTTGCATATCCAGTTTTCCGAATTTTGTGTGCATTTCAAACCATCCATCCACAGCACCGGGCACACTTACAGTGAGTGCACCGAAAGAGGGGATGTATTCATATCCCTGCTCAATATAGTATTCACGGGTAAGGCTTTTGGGTGAGCGACCGCTGGCGTTAAGGCCATGTAATTGCTTTGAATCTGCATCCCAGATGATCGCAAACAGGTCTCCTCCAATGCCACAACCGGTAGGTTCCATCAGTCCCAGCATAGCGTTGGCTGCAATGGCAGCATCTACTGCACTCCCTCCTTTTTTCAGAATGTCAAGGGCGGCCTGTGTAGCGAGGGGGTGACTGGTGGCCGCCATCCCATGCTGGGCTATCACTTCAGAGCGGCTGGCAAAATTGCGGCCTGTAATCCTGTCCTGCGCCTGTATAGTGGTCAATAGAAAGACTGTCAATAGCAAAAATCCTGTTGGTAAAAATTTCTTCATGTGTATGTTATTTGGGTTAATAGGATAGTGGGTTATTGTGTTATTGAGTTATTCGGTTAAAGAGTTATTGGGTTAATAGATTATTAGGTTAATGGGTTAATTGGTTATTAGGTTAATAGGTTATTAGGTTAATAGGTTATCGCAGCGCAGATCCCGCGACTGAAAGGATGCAGGATTAAGTTATTGTGGATTTTAGATTTCAGATATTAGAATTAAGATTGAGTCTGCTCAGAAAAGTCGTTCTTCCGCAATAAACCGACATGAAAGCATTTACATTCTAAAATCTAAATTCTGAAATCTACATTCTGAAATCTGCATTATAACAATTCTACTCTCTTGTCTCTAACACGCATTCTGTTCAAAAATAAGGATAATTTTCTTTTTTTTGTTATATTTGATGTGTAAACATTTATACTGTAAATACTAATACAATGGACTTGAAACATATTTTTGACAATAATAAAAAGTGGATAAAGGAAAAACTGGATGTTGACAAAGATTATTTTACTAATCTATCCAAAGGTCAGAGCCCCGAAATTCTTTATATAGGATGTTCTGACAGCAGGGTGTCAGCTGAGGAACTGATGGGAGTGAACCCCGGAGAAGTATTTGTTCATCGCAACATTGCCAATATGGTACCCAATACGGATTTGAATGTTCAGACGGTATTGAATTTTGCTGTGAGGTATCTGAAGGTAAAGCATGCTGTGGTATGCGGGCACTACTATTGTGGCGGGGTAAAAGCGGCCATGCAATCAGCAGATATGGGCATTCTTAATCCTTGGTTGAGAAGCATTCGTGATGTTTACCGGTTGCACCAAAAAGAACTTGATGCAATTGAAGATGAAGAGCAGCGCTATAAAAGGCTGGTTGAGCTTAATGTGCAGGAGCAATGCATCAATGTTATCAAAACAGCCGCGGTTCAAAAAGCTTATAAGGAATGGGATTTCAAGGTGCATGGATGGGTATTCGATGTGAAAACCGGAACACTGATTGACCTTAAAATTGACTTTGAAGCCATACTGGAAGACATCATGAAAATATACAAGATATCGTGATTATTCGACCTGAATTGTAAAACCCGGGAAGCATTGTTGTCTTTCAGGGTAGCATCTGTTCTTTTGGACTGCTTGCTCTGTTTATTTACCATTCTGGGCCATGGATTCCTTATACAGGGTTGTTTCGGAAAATTTATTCCCGTAAGTCATGAAAAAAGTGTAATTTTGTAAATTACCGTCCCCGACTAAATTCTCTGTCAATCGTTTACGCTAAGGCAACTTTTCACAGGAACACATCAAGGATTATCTCGAAATTAATTCAACCTTCTTTACAGGGTATTATTTATAAATTTCAAAACGACCAATAAAAACTATGGGTAGATCACAACAGACTTTTAACAAAAAGGAAAACGAAAAGAAGAAGCAAAAAAAGAAGAAGGATAAAGAGAAGAAAAAAGAAGAGCGCAAAATGGATTCGGACAAGGGGAAAAATGTAGAAGAAATGTATGCCTATGTGGATGAGCATGGAAACATTACCTCAACTCCTCCTGATCCCGATCGGAAAATAAAAGAAATCAATGCTGAAGACATTGAAATTGGTGTACCCAAAAAAGAGGACGTAGAAGAAGAAACCGTAAGAAATGGAACGGTAACTTTCTTTAATGATTCCAAAGGATATGGTTTTATCAAAGATCATGACTCCCAGGAAAGTATCTTTGTACATATCAACAATACTCTCGAACCTGTATCTGAAGGAAATCATGTGACTTTCGAAACAGAAAGAGGACCCAGAGGCATGAATGCCATCCAGGTAAAACTTCTCAAATAGACGTATAAAAACCCTTGACAGAGCTTTTGGTTGTTACTTTTTGTAAAAGTAATCCAACCAGGAGCTTTCTTGTTGGTAGTCTTCCACTACCAGGGCCTGATTTTTGAATTTGAAACCGGTCATCAGGGATGCTACTTCCTGTTTAAGAAGATTCAGTCCATTGGAAATTAACTCCTGATGAAAGCCTTTATCTCCCAGGTTGAAAACCATTTCACAAGAAACAATACGACTGAGCACCTGCCCCAATTCAACCATTTTGCGTTGTGGCAGGTTTGTATCCAGTTCAAAATCAAGCATGCTTTTCATATATATTGCAGTCCTTGAGGTAAGGTCAAAATCCTGAAGGAAACGGAATACATTACTTTCCCGTGCCTTTTTCATCATTTTTACAAAATTTTCCGATATCTGTGCGTAAAGGATGTCGTTGGACCCTTCGAAAATCTGGAACGGGCGGCTGTCAACTACGCTGCGCCCTGCAATATGATTCAGTTTGTAAGCCCCCGCCCCAAAAAGTTGTGTGGCCGATTGTGCTGCTTCCTGCATCAGGTCTGTAACCACCGTTTTTATAGAGTTGGCTTCAAATCCCCTGGACGAAAGGTCGATATTAATATCGCTTATTTGACTGGTATTGGCACACATGGCTGAACAAATGGTATAGCTGGCCTGTAATCTTGCAAGCCGTTGCTGCACCTGATCATAACTCAGCAGGGGCCTTCCTCCGATATGCCTGCTGCGAGCGTGTTCGATGGTTTCATCCAGCAGTCTCTGTATAAATCCCATGGCCATGCCGGGAAATTGCATTCGGCTGCGGTGCAGCAGGTCAAGCATCATTTTTACCCCTGTGGTATGGGGGATAAGCCTTTGATTTTTAGGGATTCTCACATCAAGCTTGTTTTTCCCGTATGGAATCTGGTAAAGGCCCAGGTTCTGGTAAAATTCTTCAACTTCAATCTGCTGTTTTGGTGCATTAACATCGCAGATAAAAAAATCAATATCCCGCTTCAGGTCGCCCGAGGCTGTTTTTTCCCTTCCGGTTAAAAGCCAGTATTCTGCCCATCCGGTAAGACCTGCCCAGTGTTTGGTTCCCTGGACATGGTAGCTGTCTCCTTTATCAGTATGAAAAGTTTGCATGTTCAGCGCATCACTTCCGTGGCCGGGTTCGGTTATCATGAGGCCACCCATGTTTTGTTGCTCCAGGAACCTGTTGAATATGGGTTGTTTTATTTCTTCCTGTGCATATTTGGCTACCGGCTGCAGAAACAAGGCCATGTTGATTCCAAGGGTTAGCGACAAGGAAAGAGATTCGTAAGAGGCTGCCGAGAGCAATGCCAGGGTCTCTTCTGTTTTCCCACCTCTGCCTCCGTATTCTTCGGGGATGGCTACTGATAGGGGATTGGCACTCATAATTTCACGCATCACAAAAGGAGGCATGCCTCGCTGCAAGGCTATTTGGTTTACATCAGCACGCACATGAAATACATTTTGAATACTGGTTTTTATGTTTTGAAGAAAATCCTCAAATGGCAGGTGCAGGGTGGTGCCTGATTTTAAAATTGATTCTCCATTATGATTTAGTGTGGTATTTTCCATAATAATATTGATGGGTAAAAATGGGGTAAGATTCTGTTTTTGTTTTTATCAATAATGTAAAGTTAGTGATTTTAAACAAGCATTCAACATTTCAGCTCTCTGAAATTAGGTTAAAGTCAGGTTTTTTACTGAATATTGACCCCGGGTTAATTTTCAACTGCCTGGTTTAATCTGTTTCTTTTTTCCTTTTACCTTTGCATGCGATCAATCCACTGAGCAATGAAACCCCATTTTCTAAACATACATACTCACCACAAGCAGGGATATAGGAATGGAATAAGGTGCATCCATAACTTTTTTCCTGATGAGCTTTCAGCTAAAAAACCGGATGGCTGGTTTTCGATAGGTATACATCCCTGGTACATCGAAAACAGGGAGAAAGCCAGTGCCGGGTTGCAAACCGTTGAAAAAGCGCTTGGACATCCACTTTGTATGGCTGCAGGTGAGGCAGGTCTTGATAAAATAACTGAAGTCCCCTGGGAATTGCAGGAGGAGATATTTGTCATGCAGGCGAAACTGGCCGAAAATCATAACAAACCCATGATTATTCATTGTGTTAAGGCCTACAGCGAATTGTTGTCCATACGGAAAGACCTAAAGTCGGAAAATACGTGGATATTTCATGGTTTTAACAGTAGCTATGAGATGGCCCAACAACTCATTCAACACGGGTGTATGTTGTCTTTTGGAAACCTTCTATGGAAAGAGGGGTCAAAAGCCCAGGCGGTGATAAAGGAGGTTGAGCCCCAATATTGGTTTCTTGAAACAGATGATGAGGATATTTCTATTGAATCGGTTTATGAAAAAGCTGCCGAATTCACCGGAATAAATGTCAATGATTTGAGGGTGATTATGCAGGAGAATTTTAAAAGAGTATTTCAAAAAGAATTGATGTGAGCATAGAAAAGTAATTCCCTGTCATGAGTTTTTGCATAAATTTGCCGATTAATCAACAATAAATCACTTAGATGACAGATAAAAGCTGGCAGGAGCGAACTTTGCTGCTGCTCGACAAAGAAAAAACCGAAATTCTCAATACTTCCCATGTATTGGTAGCAGGATTGGGCGGGGTAGGGGGGTATGCTGCTGAAATGCTTTGTCGTGCAGGAATTGGGAAGATGACCATAATTGATGGCGACCATGTTCAGGACTCTAACCGCAACAGGCAGCTGCTGGCGCTTACCAGTACCGTGGGCCAAAGAAAAGCTTCCCTGATGGCCCAACGACTTATGGATATAAATCCTGAATTAGAACTGACTGTAATTGATGAGTTTATCCGTGACGAGCGCACCCATGAAATTCTGGAGATGCCCTATGATCATGTAGTAGATGCTATTGATACGCTATCTCCCAAGATTTTTCTTATCCGACAAACCCTGCACAAAGGGTTACCCCTGGTAAGCAGCATGGGTGCTGGTGGTAAAACAGATCCAACGGTGGTAAGAATTGCCGATTTTTCAGAAACATACCAGTGTAACCTGGCCAGGATGCTAAGAAAAAGATTGAAAAATCTGGGGGTCCGCTCGGGTTTTAAAACCGTGTTTTCTCCAGAGCTCATCGATGATTCCACAATGATGCCGGTGCTCGGCGAACCCAACAAAAAAACCACAGTGGGCACTGTCAGTTATATGCCGGCAATTTTCGGGTGTGTTATTGCTTCTGTGGTAATCCGTGAGCTTATCGGTGAAAAGATCGAATTGACCAAAAGACCTTGCAGAAAATTATTGAACAATTTGGCTGCAAAACAATTATAAGATCAATACAAAAAAGCTAATCCATGTTTACAAAACTCGATAAAACTCAATATTTACCCGGAGAAAAGCCAATTATGGCCTGGGATGGCAACTGTGGCTTCTGCCATTACTGGGTATTGCGCTGGAAAAAATTCTCCGGCGATAAGGTAATTTATGAGCCTTATGCAAAAGTGGCAGACCGGTTTCCTGATATAGAACTACGCTATTTTAAACAGGCGGTTCGGTTCATTGATGTGGATGGTAAAATATACACGGGTCCGGCAGCCGCATTCCGGTCTTTCAGTTATGGAAAAAAGTACCGCTGGTTATTTCCGCTCTACCAGAATTTTTGGCCCGCTACTTTTATTGCGGATCATACCTATCGCTTTGTTTCCAAAAACAGACCTTTCATGTATAAAGTCTCTGTAGCCCTTTGGGGGCGCAATCCCGTAAAACAAAAACCCTACTGGCTTATTTATGCCGGTGGTGTGGCATTGCTGATTCTGGGTATGAGTGTGGTAGTGTAAGAAAGGCTGTCTCAAAAACGGATTCCATTCTTTGATCTTATTGAAATGACTGCAGTAACCATAGAGTACAAAAAAAGCCCCGCTGATGCGAGGCTTTTGACTTTTTAGGCTTATTTATTAGTGTAAGCAAGAAAACTCATGAATTACGTGTGTGCTTGATAAAGAAAACGTCAAGTGCAAGGCCAACGCAGCCAATTGGCGTTTTCTTGCAAGCACAATTACTTCTGCAAATCATAAAAGCAACGCTTGGGTGAAAACAGCACACCCTGGTCTTTGAGTTTTTTAATCGCTTTTTCTGCATCTTTCTTTTCCAGGCCTGCCATTTCTGCTACTTCGCCCGGGCGCATGGGTTTTGCTGCGTCTTCAAATGCTTTGATGATTTTTTCTGTTGCTTCCATAATAATAGATACAAAGTTTAGTGAAACATTTATTGAATAACTTTCCAATGTTGTGAATCATTGATTCCTAACGGGCCTGCCATATCTTTCCTGACCTTCCCCGATGATTACCTTTTCTCCCAGGTGCCTGGGCTGTTTGCGGGTGGCAAGATCAAAAAATACTTTTACCCTGGCAAATATCTCTCTGAAATGGGTTTGAATACCTTGTCGCTTATCCAGATCGGTGGCATTGTAACCAATGGCTTTGATATTTTTTGTTTTTGCGAGAAAAATGGCCCGCTGGTTATGAAACTTTTGCGAAACCACAATGATGCTGTCCTGCCCGAAGATTTCCCTGCTCCTTACCATTGAGTCGAGGGTGCGCAGTCCGGCATAGTCCAGATACAGTATACTGTCGGGTACCCCGTATCTGATAATCTCGCGGCGCATTTGTTCCGGCTCGTTGTAATCGTGTGCCCGATTGTCGCCGCTTAAAATGATATATTGTATTTTACCCGCATGATAAAGCTCCGCAGCAGCACTGATGCGGTAGTGGAAATAGGGATTGGGTTTCCCACTCATTAGAAAACGACTGGTACCCAGTACAATGGCAGTTTTCTGCGGCTCTATATCCGATAGGTCATCGTACAGGGATTTGGAGGATGAAATGACAATAATAAGATTGCTCCCCACAATAACAAGGATTGCCAGCGAGAAAAGGTATCCCAGTATTTTCAGAGGTGTCAGGTATGTCATCGTTTTACTTTTTTTCATCCGGGAATTGGGCAAGATTGGTAATTGTTTGTAAAAGTAAACGCAAAATTACGAAATGATATTTTAATGATAACAATTTCGTTCAATCTTAGAATATCCTGAATATTATTATTGTTGTCTTAGAATTCTTCTCTTTTATTCGGGAATGCTTCGATTCCTTGGTTTTCGCTCATGAATATGCGCTGATCGAAAGTTTTCTATGCGTTTCTGAGGCAGAAAATCCGGGTTCTTATCAAAAGCGTTTTCTTATTTAGATTCATTACAAATAATTAGAGAAAAAAACTTTCGAAATCAACAAAAATGATAATATCTAAGGGTTTTGTTAGATGTTGAACATCAGATGGCTAAAGAGTTTGGCGTAAAAATATTTCAGAATTATTTCAGCAATCTGAATAAATAATTATAGATTTGCCGACAGCAGGAAAAGCATATCAAAACCCTGTTGAAAACAATCATTTATTATCACCCTAAAACTTTTATCAAACAATGGCAAAACGAGGAGATGTTGTCATCGACATAGAAAAATGCAAAGGCTGCGAAGTTTGTGTCTCAGTCTGCCCTCAGGAAGTGTTGGCTCTTGCCCCGGAGGTTAACAAAAAGGGCTACCATTATTCAGTGAAGGTCAATTCGGATTGCACCGGTTGTACCAACTGTGCGATAGTATGCCCTGATGCAGTTATTACTGTATATCGGGAGAAATAGTTAATTAGTGTCTGTCCATAAAGCACCATTTGCTTCGTTACGCTCACCGCCAAAATGCTCATTTACGAAAAAGTAAACTCCGCTTTTAGCGGCTTCGCAAGCCTCGCAACTGGCACTTTCTGACCAAACACCTGATTACTATATTATTATTTGCCTGACTTTAAAGACGGGCGTTAATTAAAGAGCATGTAGTTACAAAATTACCTGAAGAAAATGAAAGAATTAAGATTAATGAAAGGAAACGAAGCGTTAGCAGAAGCAGCCATAAGGGCTGGTGCTGATGCTTATTTTGGTTATCCCATCACACCTCAGTCAGAGGTAATCGAATATCTTATGGCCAATAAGCCTGAGGATCGCACGGGAATGGTTGTATTGCAGGCAGAGAGCGAAATCGCTGCCATCAATATGGTTTATGGTGCAGCAGGCTGTGGCAAAAAAGCCATGACCTCTTCTTCCAGCCCGGGTATGAGCCTGAAGCAGGAGGGAATCTCTTACATCGCAGGAGCAGAACTACCCTGTTTATTGGTAAACGTAGTGCGCGGAGGCCCGGGTCTTGGCACTATTCAACCCTCACAGTCCGACTATTTTCAATCGGTTAAAGGTGGCGGCCATGGCGACTACAAACTTATTGTACTTGCTCCGGCAACGGTTCAGGAAACTGTGGATTATGTAAAGCTGGGATTTGAACTGGCCTTTAAATACCGCAACCCTGTTATGATTCAATCTGATGGCATCATTGGCCAGATGATGGAGAAAGTAGAACTTTTTGAGCAGATGCCCCGCGTGGAACCCAACTATGATTGGGCAACCATAGGTAAAAAAACCGACCAACCGGCCACTTTTATTACTTCTCTGCAGTTGCAGGCCGAAGAACAGGAAAAAGTGAACCACAGATTGCAGGCCAAGTATCGCGAAATTGAAAAGAATGAAGTGCTTTTTGAGACTATTTACTGCGACGATGCCGAATACCTGTTTACCGCTTTCGGTTCCTGTGCCCGTATCACACGCAAAGCCATGGAAATGGCCCGCGCCAAAGGAATCAAAGTTGGTTTACTGCGTCCGCAAACTCTCTATCCATTCCCTACTGCAGAGTTTAGCAGACTCGCAGATCAGGTGAAAGGAATCCTGTGCGTGGAAATGAATGCCGGGCAGATGGTGGAAGATGTCAGACTGTCGGTAAACGGGAAAACCAGGGTAGAACATTTTGGCCGTTACGGTGGAATGATACCCAACCCCGATGAAATTCTTAATGCTTTGGAACAAAAAATTATTGGAGGATAATCATGTCAGAAAACCTTATAAAACCCGAAAATCTGGTCTACCAGAAAACAGAAGCCTTGACTGACCGCGTCATGCACTATTGCCCGGGATGCGGACACGGAACAGCTCACCGAATTTTATCTGAAGTAATCCAGGAAATGGGCATTCAGGAGCAAACCATTGGTGTTGCTCCGGTAGGATGTTCAGTACTGGCCTATTATTATTTTAATGTGGACATGCAGCAAGCTGCTCACGGGCGTGCACCGGCTGTAGCTACAGGAATCAAGAGAGTATTTCCCGAAAAATTCGTGTTTACCTACCAGGGCGATGGCGACCTTGCCGCCATTGGTACTGCAGAAACCATTCACGCCATCAACCGTGGAGAAAACATTCTGATTGTATTTGTCAACAATGGTATTTATGGTATGACAGGTGGCCAGATGGCGCCTACTACTTTGGTAGGAATGAAAAGTTCTACTTCACCTTTTGGCAGAGATACAAAAACCATGGGCAGCCCGCTGAAAATTACCGAGCTCATCGCACAGCTGCCAGGTGCTTACTTTGTTACACGCCAGGCGGTGCACAAACCCGGCAACGTTCGCAAAGCAAAAAAAGCCATCAGAAAAGCCCTGGAATACCAAAAGCTTGACAAGGGAACCTGCTTTGTGGAAATCGTTTCCAACTGCCCTTCCAACTGGAAGATGACTCCCGTTCAATCCAACAAATGGATGGAGGAAAATATGTTTCCTTATTATCCTCTTGGTGATATTAAAGTTCCTGAAGACAATTAAAAAAAAGCAATAATTATGACCGAAGAAATTATTATAGCCGGATTTGGTGGACAAGGCGTACTTTCCATGGGGCAAATTCTTTGCTACAGCGGAGTAATGCAAAATAAAGAAGTGAGCTGGATGCCATCCTACGGTCCCGAAATGAGAGGCGGAACAGCCAATTGTACTGCCATTATCAGCGACGATCAAATCAGTTCGCCTGTGTTGAACACTTTTGACACCGCCATTGTACTCAACCAACCTTCAATGGATAAATTTGAAGATGCCGTTAAACCCGGCGGTCTTCTTATCTATGAAAGCAATGGTATGATTCGCAAACCCAAACGCAAGGATATCAATATTTGTGTTATCAATGCATACGACGAGTCTGTGAGAATGAACAATACCAAGGTGTTTAACATGATTGTTATTGGTGGATTCCTGAAGATTAAGCCCATCATTGATATGGAAAACGTTATCAAAGGATTGCAGAAGGTGTTGCCCGAGCGCTACCATCATCTGATTCCGCTTAATGAAGACGCAATTCGTAAAGGAATGGAGATTATTACCGTTGAGCATCAGCTGAATTAATCTTCGTTTAAACAATAAAAAAAACCTCCCTGAACAGGAGGTTTTTTTTATTGCATTTTTTTACTGCAAGTATATGGTTTAATCTGAGCATTACGACGATATCAGTATGCCATTTCATCTGGATAAAATTAGTTTAAGTATTTGGTCAGATGGAACTTACATGAATGACCTTATCCATTCTCTTTTGTGAGCGAGGTGCTCATGTAAGTTTCATCAGAATAAAATTGGTCTAAGTAATTGGTTAAATGGAACTTGCATGACTGAGCTTATTACTCACTATTGATTGTTTTAATCGGTGTTCGTGAGCTCACTCCGTTCGGTTCATTTCCTTTTGAGTGCTCGGTGCTCATGCAAGTTTCATCTGATAAAAATGTTTTATGTGATTGGTTAGATGAAACTTGCATGATCGAGCTTATTACTCACTATCGTTTATTTTTATTGGTGTTCGTGAGCTCACTGCGTTCGGTTCATCGTTTTTTGAGAGCGCAGTGCTGCAAGTTTCAAAGGAAAAAAAATAAAAAAAAGAGATTTCTCCGTCGCATTTGCTCTGTCGAAATGACAATGCACCAAAGGATTAAAA
>RECE01000224.1 GCA_007694165.1 Bacteroidota bacterium | reverse complement strand
TAATAATCTGATGGTGGGAATATTTATTTCAAATCGTTTTAGAACCATTAGTCATACCCGGACGAGCAAGTACAATGATTCTGTTTTAGTCCGGGCATGACTGCAATAATAATCTGATGGTGGGAATATTTATTTCAAATCGTTTTAGAACCATTAGTCATACCCGGACGAGCAAGTACAATGATTTTGGTCCGGTTTAGTCCGGGCATGACGGATGGATTAGGCAGAATTCTTAAAACATCGCATTTGTCTATGTATGAACAACAGTCATACCCGGACATCAGAGTTTCAAAAAAAAAGTGAGGGCATGGTCTTAGGTCATGCTCTCACTTCTTTTTGGTATCTCCCGGGCATTGTAAAATAATACAAAACACAGTATTACCATGCTTATCAAAGCAATAAATTCAGTAAATTAGCATTCGGTCATTACAAATGATGCAACTTAACAGTTAAAACAAAACAGAATATGGCAGAAGAGAAGGAAAAAAAGAAAACCCGCTGGCATTCCATGGAAGCAGAAGAGGTGGTGAAAGAGCTCGACACCCGCGAATCGGAGGGATTGAGCAAGGATGAAGTAAGCAAAAGGCTGGAGGAGCATGGAAGAAACGAGTTGCCCAAAGGAAAGAAGCAAGGCTGGTGGATGCGACTGCTGCTGCAGTTTCACAATGTTTTGATATATGTGTTGATGGCTGCAGCTGTTATTACCGCGCTTATGGACCACTGGGTTGACACCTGGGTAATTCTGGCCGTTGTGATTATCAATGCGCTCATTGGCTTTATCCAGGAGGGCAAAGCCGAAAAAGCACTGGAAGGAATTCGAAACATGCTCTCTCTTGAAGCGGTGGTAATCAGGGATGGTGAGAAAGCAACCATCGAAGCTGAGGAATTGGTTCCCGGAGATATTGTCTTCTTGAAATCGGGAGACAAAATACCTGCCGACATCCGGCTCTTCAAATCCAAGGATTTGCGGGTAGAGGAATCTCCTTTGACGGGCGAATCCACTGCCGTGGAAAAATCGGCTGAGGCCGTGAGTGAAGACGCCATCATTGGTGATCAACTCTCCATGGCTTTTTCGGGCACGGTAGTAACCTATGGCAAAGCAACAGGTGTAGTTGTGGCTACGGGCAGTGAAACTGAGCTGGGAAAAATCAACACGATGATTTCTGACGTAGAGAAAATAACCACCCCTCTGCTGCAACAAATAGAAAAATTCGGAAAATGGTTATCCGTAATAATCCTTGCAGTTACCTCAGCATTTTTCGCCTATGGGTATTACTTTGGTGATTATGAGCTGAGCGAGCTTTTCCTGGCAGCTATCGGGCTCATAGTGGCCTCCATTCCTGAAGGCTTGCCGGCTATTATGACCATCACCCTGGCCATGGGAGTCCAGCGTATGGCAGCCCGAAATGCTATCATTCGTCGCTTGCCTTCGGTAGAAACCTTAGGTGCGGTAAATGTGATCTGTTCAGACAAAACGGGTACACTCACACGCAACGAAATGACTGCCAAAGCCATTGTTACAGCAGAAAAGCAATACAAGGTGGAAGGAACAGGTTACGAACCGGTAGGAAAAATTCTTCTGGACGACAAAGAAGTTGACGCCAAAGAAGACAAAGTATTGTATCAATTGCTGCAAACCATCCGCACGAGCAACAACTCTGAAATCAGCGAGGGTGAGGATGGCAAATGGAAACTCAGCGGCACACCCACCGAAGGGGCTTTGCTAACCCTGAGCTACAAGGCAGGATTAAAAGATTTCAAACCCGAACGTATCGACCAGATTCCCTTTGAATCGGATCATAAATATATGGCCACCCTTAACAAGGTAGAAGAAGAAGTATATGTATTCATGACCGGTGCGCCGGAGAGGGTTATGGACATGTGCGATAAACAATACACTGCTGATGGTGAAGCCGCCCTTGACAGGGAATACTGGGAGAAAAAGATGGAAGAGGTGGCTTCAAAAGGGCAAAGAATGCTGGGCGCTGCTTTCAAAAAAACCGACAGCAGCCGCACCGAGATAGACAAGGAATACCTGGAAAAGAGCAAAACCTTCCTGGGCATAATAGGCATCATTGATCCGCCGCGCGAGGAAGTGGTGGATGCCATCAAAGAATGTAAGGAAGCCGGTGTTGAGGTGAAAATGATTACCGGCGATCATGTTATTACCGCCAAAGCTATTGGCAAGGAGCTGGGTATTGGCGATGGAGAGAAAGCCATGACCGGCAAGGAGCTGGAAGAGATGAGCGACGAAGAGATGCGTAAGATTGTCAATGAATACGACATTTATGCACGTACCAGCCCCGAGCACAAGCTAAGACTGGTTACAGCACTGCAGGAAAACGGAAAGCTTGCAGCCATGACCGGAGATGGGGTAAATGACGCCCCTGCACTGAAAAAAGCCAATATCGGCATTGCCATGGGCATCAAAGGCACCGAAGTGAGTAAAGACGCTGCGGAGATGGTGCTGGCCGATGACAATTTTGCAACCATTGTTAATGCCATCGAAGAGGGACGGACCGTGTACGACAATATCCGCAAAGCCCTCTTGTTTATTCTGCCCACCAATGGTGCCGAAGCACTGGTACTGATGTCGGCCATACTGCTGGGGATTGTCATGCCCATTACTCCCGCACAGATTTTATGGGTAAACATGGTGACAGCCGTAACCCTTGCTCTGGCACTTTCCTTCGAACCCATGGAAGAAAAAGTAATGGAGCTTCCGCCCCGAAAAAAAGGAGCCCCCATTTTGGGCAAACTCTTTATCTGGCGCATTTCATTTGTATCCTTCCTTATTGGAGGCTTAACCCTGGCCATGTTCAAGTACATGCAATCGCTGGATGTTAGTGTAGAATTTGCCCGCACCATTGCTGTTAACACCCTTGTGGCCGGACAGATATTTTACCTGTTCAACTGCCGCAAAATTAAAGAGCCCAGCCTGGGTAAAGGATTTTTCAGCAACAAATACGCGTTCATTGCAGCTGCAGGGCTGATTGTATTGCAACTTATTTTCGTGTATGTTCCGTTTATGAATACCTTTTTCGGAACAGAAGCCATTGAAGCAGGGTTCTGGCTGTATCCCCTTGCGGCCGGCTTAGTGGTATTTTTCTTAGTGGAGCTGGAGAAATTTATCATTCTGAAAGTAAAAGGAAACCAATAGCCCGGGAACCTGAGAACTCTGGGGTATTACTTTACCGGAAATCACACCACCTTCGGGTCCAAAAAACAAAAGCAGATACAACGAAATGGGTTGTATCTGCTTTTAAGCTTTTATGATTATCCGCAATCTTGCCTGTCTTTTAGTTTTAAACCTAAATCATATTATCTTTTGCAAATGGCGCTGTCATTTTGTTGGTCTCAATTCCCGGAATATTTTCGCAGCGCATAAATCAATTTAAATATTCCTGACTACAAAGGTTTCCGGGCAGCTGGCCCTAAGTTTTAGTTAATTGAACAAGCAGCATAACCTGGGCTGCAGGCCCTTAACTAATGATTTTGCCATTAGCTTCGGATCCCGGACAGCTATAAGCATGCAGTCGGATTTACATGATCTTTTCCCTTTCAGGCCCCAGCCCACGGGTCCATTGATTGACCACAAACTCATTGCTTTGAATCCATTTTCTCACCCCTTCCAGGGGATCGGGACTTAGATGCATTTCAAAAAGAAGCGAATTCATTTGCCGCTCGGTCAGCACCATTCTATTGAGGAAGGTGGCCACATGGACAAACTCTTCAGCAAAGCCGGTTCGGGCGATACTGTAAATCTGCTCTTCAGCCATGTATATCATTTGCGGATCGTGCAGAAACCGAAGATCGTAGCGGAAGAAAATCCAGTGGGGCTCCCATCCCGTTATCACGATATCCTTCTGGCGTTGCACGGCAGTGCGTAACCTTACTGTCATTTCTTCTTCCGACAATACCAGTAATTCATTGGGAAGATTATAAGCATCAAGCGCTTCACGTGTCACGCGCATAATACCTGCGGTACTGTCAATCCCCACGATTGGCCCCTGGTAATACTCTCTGAGTTGCTCCATATTATCAACACCCATATAATCCGGCACTACCAACCCGGTACGTGCGGGTTGATAATTGAGGCCCAGCACTTCTATCCGATCTCCATAGAGTTCAATATACTCACTATGAGTAGCGGGCAACCACACATCCAGAAAAAGATCAGCCTCACCTGTTGCAATATCATTGAATATTTCATCCACATCAGCCATACGGGTAGTTACTTTAAATCCCATATCTCTTTCCAGCAGAATGGTTGCAAGATAGGTCATGGCTATGCTTTCCGACCAGTCGGTATAAAGCATCTTTATTTGTCGTTGCTCGCTCACCTTGCGGTCTGACGGAGAGACACAACTTCCCAGCATCAGCATGGTTATCAGTATTACAACTAAATTTCTTTCCATCTGTCTCAATTTTTTTATTCAAACAATGCTTTAAAAAAGCCTACAAATTCTTTCACATCTTTAACGATCATCACAGGGACATTCTTTTCGACCCCGGCCAGTTTTTCTGAAGTACTGTCCATAATAATATTGGCAAGTTGCGATTTAAGTCTTGTGCCTGTAATTACCAGATCCACCTGGTTCCTTACGGCATAATTATACAATGACTGGGCTTCATCTCCCTTAACATCCACCGTGTAATTGAAAGGGATATCAGCTGGCAGCTTGTATTTTTTGACAAATTTTTCATACTTTTTTGTCATATAGGGCTCCAATCGTGCTTTTAGTTTTTGTGCAGCCTGCGCTGATTGTTCGGGGAAGTAATTGTACGGAAGTTTGTACACATTATGAAACTCAATACTTGCTCCGGTTGCATTTTGCAGGAATTTGGCCATCTGGAATGCCACCACAGACGGACTGGCAAAATTCGTGCGTACCATTATCCTGGTGAACCGATAGGCAGAGGTTTCACTGATGAGTAAAACCGATGAAGGGATCAAACCAATGATCTTTTTCACCACTCCTCCCTCACCTATATATCCAATCTTTTTTCCCATCACGGCCAGGTCTGTCTTGTTTTTCTGAGCGTACTTTACAATTCTCTCCACAGTAAGCCCTTCCTCCATTATTACAATGGGCTTTAACTTGTCTGCGTGTTTATAATGCTCCTGCACTTTTTCCACTATCTCCTCTTTCAAAAGATCTTTCAGGGGCCTGTCGCTATCCGTTATGGTATCGATTATTTCTTCGGGTATTTCGTAAGTATCCATCACATGAATAAATGTAACGGAAGAGGGGTTGAAGGTTTCTACCATAAAATTGGCATACCCAATCAATGACTCATCCATTTCGGTGAGATCAAGGCATATCAGTATATTATCTAGTTTAAACATAGCAGTATCGTTTTAGGATTTTTTTTCTCTTTTAGAAACTACATCGGTTACGATATCCAGATAAGATTTTCTTTCCTTCTCCAGGTCGTACCTCATGAGTTTGTAATGCTCCTGCGAAAGACCTTTGGTGAGGCTGTATGCCATTAAAAGCAAAATAATGGTAAAAGGCAGACCGGTAGTAATGGCGGCTGTTTGCAAAGCCCCCAGTCCTCCACCAATGAGCAGTACAGCAGCAACACCCCCTTCTGTAAGGGCCCAGAACACTCTCTGTGTAACAGGAGCATCCAGCTTCCCTCCTGCAGTAAGGCTGTCAATCACCAGCGAGCCGGAGTCGGAAGAGGTAATAAAGAAACTTGTCACCAGGATGATTCCCACAACAGAAGTAAAGGCACCAATGGGAAACTGATCCAGCAAAACAAAGAGTGATGTAGCCACATTACTTTGGACTGCATCCGTGATATTGGCCAGTCCATTAAGCTCCAGGAAAAGTGCCGAACCACCAAAGGCCGACAACCACAAAAAGGTAAGAATGGTGGGTACAATCAACACCCCAAGAATAAACTCGCGGATGGTACGCCCCCTGGATATACGGGCAATAAACATCCCCACAAAAGGCGACCAGCTAATCCACCAGGCCCAGTAAAAAACGGTCCAGCTTTTTTGCCAGTCAGACTGGGTATAGGTTTCCGTCCAGAAACTTAGTTCAAAAAAGTTTTGCAGATACCCCCCGATATTCTGCACGAAGGAGCTGAAGATAAACAGGGAAGGCCCCACGATAAGCATAAACAAAAGGAAAAAAGCTCCGATAATGATGTTGAGCTGACTCAAACGTTTTACCCCATGGCTCAGCCCTGCCACAACCGATCCGGTTGCTGCAAGGGTAATTACACCAATAAGAATTACCTGCATATTGGTATTGTCTGGCCAACCCAGCAGGTGGTTCAGACCGGCACTTACCTGCTGTACTCCCATTCCCAGTGATGTGGCCAAACCAAAGAGTGTGGCAACCACGGCTAATACGTTGATGGATTTACCCAGTTTGCCGTGAATTCCATCTCCTATCAAAGGGTGAAAAACAGAACTGATGGTTAGAGGAAGTTTCTTGTTGAATGTAAAAAAGGCCAGGGACATTCCCACCAAAGCATAAATGCCCCATGCATGCAAACCCCAGTGTAAAAAAGTAAACTGCATAGATTTGCGGGCTGCTTCGACGGTTTCTCCAGGTCCTGTGGGAGGGTTGACATAATGCAAAACCGGCTCGCCCACACTCCAGAATAAAATCCCGATCCCCATTCCGGCACTGAACAACATGGCAAACCAGGATGCCTTTTTAAACTCCGGCTTGGCCGTTCTTCCTCCCAGCCGGATATTCCCAAACTTGCTGAACGCTATTGAGAGAGAAAAAATCAGGAAAATATTTACGGCCAGCACGAAAAACCAACCCCCAAATTCTGAAATATTGTCCTGAATACTGGCAAAAATCCGCTCCATGGGCTCACCCACCAGCAGAGTGACAGCGATAAAAAACACAATCAAAACAGAGGAGGGCCAGAAAACCCAGGGATCTATTTCGAAGTACTTGTTCATTTTAGGCGCCACCGCTGCTTTTCCTTCCTTAGTGCTTTTCATATTCGGTAAAATAAAATATTAACCATGAGAAATTACAATATTCTCTTAGTTTTAATAGTTTTTCCGACAAATGTACAAAAAGGATTAAGAAAAAAAAATCGGCTATATTGTGTCATGTATCCTTACATGCTTACCTTTGCATGGTAAACCGGCAAAAAACAGGTCTTTCACCTCCGCATCAACAAATAACCATTTACCTGTCATGCCATTGTAAATGTTCTTCAATATCTTTATCGTTTACCAATGGCACTTGTGTCATAAACAGGTGGTACATTTCTATCGCCAAACCACAAAAGTTGCAAGAACACGCTACCTGACAGCCCAGGCCTTGCAATACATTTACCATATCATCCTCCCGGACAGGTGCATCGTGCGATTATTCGCAAGCTATTCATCATTAATAGCATTCATTAACCCTAAATACTTATGAGAATCTTTACGAAAAATCTATTGACAAAACTATTTATTCTTCTTTGTGTAAGTCTGATCACATTCCCCTCCTTTGCTCAGGAGGCAGAAGATGAAGACTATCTGAGAATTGGCGGTGCATTCCGCATCAATGTAGTAAGTCAGAATTACGAAAGTGACCCCACTCCCACCAGCACTTATGCCACCTTCGACACCTGGAGACTAAATGTTGCAGCACGCTATAGTGGTGTTGTACTCGACTTTGAGTACCGGTTTTATCCAACCTTCAACACCCATTTTATTCACCATGGTTTTCTGGGATACAACTTTAACGAGGACCTCGAAATGCAATTGGGAGTAACACAGGTTCCCTTTGGTAATCTCACCTACAACTCCCACAGCTGGTGGTTTCTCATGCCGTATTATTTAGGTCTGGAAGATGACTACAACATGGGAATCAAATTCAATTATGCAGCTTCAGAGAAACTGTATCTTTCCTTTGCTTATTTCAGACAAGCAGAGCCTGCAGGGCCCGCATATGGCAGCGCCAGCTTTGGAGGCCCCGGAGCGGGAACATATTCCTACAATGTGATACCTGACACCGACGGCGTACTATCAGAGACGGGAGCCACCTCTTCTATCCGCGAGCTGAACCAGTTCAACCTGCGTGCGGCCTACGAAGTATTCGACGGCACACAATTTGGTTTTTCAGGTCAGGTAAAAGGGCTTTACAATTCAGTTTTGCAGAAAACAGACTATGGCAATGCATGGGCCGTGCATCTGAACTCTGATTTCTCCGGCTTCAACCTCAAACTGCAATACACTTCTTACGACTATAAAGCGCGTGACGACGAGGGCAACACCCTCAACCGCGTGCAAATGGGTGCTTATGGCGATCCATACTATGGCGACGGAGTTGCAGCCAGAGGTTCCATCATCACAGCAGGATTGGCTTACAGCATCCCGGTTCAATGGGGACCCATCAGCAACATCCTCCCCTATTTCGATTACTCTGTGATGACCAAAGACGGCAGTTTAGTTCCCGGAAATTCGGATTTTGACTTCCAGGATTCTTACATGATTGTCCCTGGATTTATGATTACGGCAGGAAATATTTATACCTATGTTGATTTTGCTTTGGGCAAAAACCATCCCTGGCTCACCGATTCATTCGGCACCGGATTGGGTGCAGGGCACCTGGACAGCGAAGGAAAACCTCTCCCGCTGGAAGATGTCAACTGGAACCTGCGCTTCAATATAAATATCGGGTATTATTTCTGAGAAAGAGGGTTCTTTATCTTCTCAGGCCAGTGCTTCCACAACAGCCTGCACACGTTGAAATACCTCTGAGCGGATGGAGTCTGCCGAACCCCTGATTTTAAAGGTATCGATCCAGAAACTTACCGTAACATCTACCCGCCCGGGAGCTATTCCCGAAATAAAAACTTCTGTTTTCTTCCGTCTTGTGATAATGCCATCTGTGCTGTTTACAGCTCCTGATATTTCTTTCATGGCTTTCTGATAGTCAACAGATGTAGGAATCCCTACCAGGAAATCATACCTCAGAAACCCATCAATCGTATAATTGATGAGTGGAATTTTGATAAACTGGGCATTGGGCACATACACATCTTTTCCATCCGGAGTTTTCAGGTGTGTATCCCTGATGTTGAGACGAATAACACGTCCTTTGATGGCCCCGGTTTCTATAAAGTCACCTACCCGAAAGGGTCTTTTGAAAGCCAAAAGAATACCGGCAAGAAAATTTTCACCAATATCGCGCAAGGCAAATCCAATGATAAAGGCAGTGATACCCGCACCGGCCAATATGCTCGCAGTGATTCCTCCAAGACCCAGTGCTTTTAAGGCAAACAGCAGCCCGAAAATAAAAACCAATGAACGGGCCATGGTGGCGAGAAATTCTGCCAGCAAAGGATCCTCCATTTGCTTTTTCAACCTGCGACTTGCTGCATTGCTTATTTGTCGGGAAATGAACCAGGTAATAGCAAGGATAATAATCCCCATCACCAAACGTGGAAAAAAGGCTACCAGTCCATCATAATACTGATGCACTTCAGCCAGAATATCCCTAAAAAAACTGTTCATGGTTTATTGGTTTTTCTCCTCTTCTTCCCTTTGTTTCTTTAAGTTTCTTCTCCACACAAGATAGAGAATAACAATTAAAACAGGAATTACAATGAAAAACACGATATTTTCAGTGGATTCAAGAAAATCTACCGGGCGCGTTTGTTCACGGGGGATGTGTGTGGGTGCCTGGGATTGCGCAATAAGCGACATCATTGTAAAAAAGATGGTAAACAAAAAGTACTTGCTGTTTTTCCAGATATATTTTATAAACTTAGTCATAGTTATAGTTTAAAGGTTCACTTCTACAACAAACAATATCCTGAATTGCTCAACAGAACTAATAAATTCATCTGTTTATATTTTTTTTAAAGTGGTTCCCGCTCAAGCGGGAGAGCTCGCCAACAATATCCGTATTGTATGTTTCACCTTGTTGCGAAATTTTAATCATCCGCGTGTGTTTCAATGATATTGTCATGGCTCGGCTCATTGATTGACCAATCCAATACCCATTTCATTGATAGCTATTATCCTTTGCTTATACAGTGAGCCCACCGCTTTTTTAAAGTTTTTCTTGCTCATTTGCAGGGTCTGATAGATATCTTCTGGCGAGCTCTTGTCGGTAAGGGGCAAAAATCCTTCATTGGCCTTGAGGGTAACGATAAGTTTTTTGGAAAAATCATCAATCACATTTTCATATCCTGACTGTTGCAGCTTGATGTCAATTTTCCCATCCGGTCTTAGTTGCGAAATATACCCTTTGAGTTTTTGACCCGGTCTTATATCCTGAAAAATCTCATTGGTATACAACAAACCCTGGTGTTTCTGGTTGATGATGGCCTTGTAACCTATATCGGTGCGTGTCCAGATGATCAGGTCAACTTCCTGCCCCGGGATATAATCAACAGGTTCAATATCCAGGTATTTTTCGAGCCTTGCAGAAGCGGCAATGCGATTGCTGCGGGTATCTACATAAAGATATACCAGGTACGAACGTCCCTCTTCCATTTTGGCATTTTGCTCTTTGAAAGGCACCAGCAAATCCTTGTCCAGCCCCCAGTCAAGAAAGGCACCGATGCGGTCAACAGCCTTCACCTTCATCCATGCAAACTCACCCACCTGAGCTTTGGGTTTTGTGGTAGTGGCAATAGGACGGTCTTCCGAGTCGAAGTAGATAAACACTTCCACTTCATCCTCAGGCTCAGTTCCTTCAGGCACCCATTTGGTGGGCATAAGAATTTCACCCATTTCGCCTCCATCGAGGTAAATGCCAAAATCAAGGGTTTTCACCACCCTCATGGTATTGTATTGTCCGATTTTTATCTCCATAATAGGCAAAGGTAAAGATTTATTGGATTGTAAACCTCTTCATTCTTTCATTGGCACCAAAAGTGGGGAAATACATCAGTTTAACCTGGGCAGGATTGAGATTAAATGAGCCTGCATACCGGGCTATCAGATCAACATCAAAAATATGATCTCCGGCTGGCAGGTTTTCACAGAAAATCACTACTTCGTTGCGAAAATACTCGCGGTGTACTTCATGCCGGCTGTGACTGCTTTTGTCGGAATAGGAGCATCCGGCCGGCACAGGTAAGATGATCATTACATATTCGGCAGCTTTCTCCAATGTTACGCTTGCAGTGAGCTTTACCTCTTCACCCGCCTTCAATAGTGATAATGTATCATTGTTATTGAAACGACTTTCCACCCGGAACTCATTGGAAATAAATTCAGGTTCCCTGTTTCTGAAAGTCTGATAAGCAGTAAAATACACGGGGAAGCCACCTTGCCGGGTTATGCTGATATTTTGAATCTCATCAACGGATTGTTTAAAAGGAAATTCGGTTATCGTTTGGTCGTAATCTCCACTTATAGTCAGCACAGGTTGTTTTTCACCTTCACTCACCTCAATTATGGCAGGCAGTATGGCCTCAATAATTCCTGCCGATTCGTAGGTGTTGCGCCAGAAACCGGTTCGCCGAACTTCAAGAAAATAGTTGCGCATTTTTTTGAGCTCTTCGAAATGCACAGCAGTATCATTGCTGAACAATTGATAGGCAAGCAAAGTATTCTGAATGTCATTGTTCAGCAGGAAAATTTCACTTTCATCATCGGTATAATAAACATTGCCAATCAAGGTTTCCCTGCGGTAATTGGAAAGGGTATCAAGCCTGTAATCCATACCACACATCTGTTTTAGCCGTTGAATGTGAAGGTACTGATTCAGGTTCAGGGTGTCGGCCCGTTCTGCCCGGTCAATATACCTTGCATAGTCTATGGTTGCATCCAGTTGTTTGAGCACTTTCAGCGTGTAAAGCAACTGGTCCGTGTTTTGCTGGTTTTCCAGTTGCCACACCCATTGCTGCACCCCATCATTGTGTTCAAATCCAGTTTTATACCCATTGTCTTCAGCTAACGCAAAGGCTTCCATCACGTGAAGGCTTATCCATGAACTTACCGGCGAATCCTTCCACCATCCCCACATACCGCTTTTGTTGTGGCTTCTGTTCAAACGAGTAATCAGCCTGTTGATTTCCCGATCCCGGTCAAATTCTTTCCCCTTTAATTCGTAAATCAACTTCAGGGCAAACAATGCCTTGAGTCTTGAAGCGATCTGCTCATTGCAATAATACCTGAAATCAAGCACATGGATAATTTCCTCTTCCAGCACATCAAGTATATCGGCACGTGCATAGAAATGCACTTTCCCAAGGGCTTCATCAAATCCCAGGGTTAGGGTAGTGTCATTGTCGAGGGCGTGAAATGTTCCCACCGTTTCTTCCATTCCTGGCTCAAAAACAGCAAGCATTCTTTGCTCCCCGTCAAAGTAACCATCATTCCTGGTGATGGAAAAAGAAAGCTTTATGGAATCATTGGTGTGTGCGATTACTTTAAGGGTATCAATTACTGATTGCTGCATAAAATGTGGCTTCTCAAAGATTTCTTCATCATCAATCAGGAACCTGGCATTTATCGCAACAGAATCGGTGGTATAATTGAAGACCTTTCCCAGGGCATAAACTGTATCGGTTTGTACAAGGAAGCGAGGCATTGCCAATTGTGCAGACAAGGGCAGATAGGACCTGATATTGCTGCTGGCTTGCCCGGATTGTTTGTTGCTGTTCATGGCCAGGTAATGGGTATCCCAGCGGGTAATGTCATCGGGAAAAGTTACTTCAAAGCGGGCTTTTCCGTTTTTGTCTGTTATCAGTTGTGGTTGCCAGAAAGCATAGTCCGAAAAATTCTCCCTCATTGTACCCGAAGAACCAGCAAATACAGGCATTTCAAAGGAAACGGCATCGGATTTTAATCCCATCGTTTCCTGAAATGCCCCGCCCGTATTAATCAGTATAACCCCTCCTGCTGCTCGTGACCCGTAAATGGCGGTGGCATCGCCCCTAAGCACTTCCATGGTAAGAATAGTTGACTCTTTCAGTGCAGCTATGTCGCCCAGGTAAGGCACTCCATCAATTACATAAAGGGGTTGCGGACCTTCAGCCAATGAAGACGTTCCCCTGATTTTTATTGCATCACCGGACAGGATTTGCACACCAGCCACCCTCCCCTGCAGTGCCTGCGAAAAAATCAAGTCTTCAGACAGCTCATATTCAAGAACGGAGACAGAACCTGTCATCATCTGCTTGCGTTGCACTCCATAGCCTATTACCACAACCTCTTCCAGGGCCACCATATCGGCTTCAAGATACACAACAGATAGTTCATCTTTAAAAATATCCAGCTCCCTGCTAAGCATTCCTATAAAATGAAACGAAAGTGTATTTTTACCTGCAGGCACCCGTAATCGATACATCCCGTTCATATCGGTTACAGTCCCAATATTTGTACCCTTTACCAAAACGGTAACCCCGGGCAAAGAATTTTCATCAGTCATATCGAGCACCTGCCCGGAAATAAGATACCCATCCCCGTGGGTTTCCAGAGGAGTTTTGACAACCCGTGGAGCTGATGTTTCTGGTTCTTCCGGTAGCAATTCCGGTAGTTCTGTGCCTCTGAAAAAAGCAACAAGGTCGTTATAGGAGATAAAAGCAGTGTGTCGTTGCAGGCTGTCAGGCCGGGAAATGGAGTAATAATTGGTGCCATCTGCCGCAATTCCAATACCGGATTCAACATGATACTGGTTATTCTCATAGAGGAAAACGAGGTGGTAAGATCCGGGAGAAAGACCGTAGACAGAACCTGATGGCCATGGATAGAGTCTGAAAAAATTGATATTGCTCTGGCTGATCACAAGAAGGTTTTCGGGTGCCGGGCAATGGGAATCCGGCACCGTCATGTCTACCTGTAATGTGCCTGTACCTGGCCTTGCATTGCGCGCGTTGACACGATACAATGACCGTCGAAGAATATCCAGGTCCTTTTGCTGCTTTAACTTAAGCATCATGTTCCGGGTGATTACCTCATCTGTAATGGCTCCCCTTGCTGGCAAAAACGGAAGCCAGTTCGGTACCAGCCTCTGATTATTTACGCTCCTCATTTTCAGCAATGATTCTCCAAACTCATATTCAAACCTGGGCTCGTGCCGGAATTGCAATGAAAATCCCTCCTCAGACTGAAACAATACATTCCCTGAAATGGGCCCGGTGGTAAATCCTTCATATAGCCAGGAATAACTTGATGGACTTAGCCAGATCACATTATCTGCGTTTTCCATAAAAGAGAAAATACCACGGGGTTGTCTGTATGGAAAAACATAATTGCTAAGGATGTTCTTTTCTGAAGGCTTCAATCTGGGTTTGGCTTTAATCACTTGCCCTTCATGGGCCACGGTCCATTTATCAAGGCTCAGGATCAACTTTTTCCCCTCAGGGAAGTAAATATTGTCGAGTCTGATTTCCTGATCCCATGTCCTGATTTTGATATTGTGATATCCGGGTGACACTCTGAAAGACCAGGGTTGCTCCAGTGTAACCCAGCTGAAATAGACCGGCCGGTTATCCACGTATACCAAATGGATGGGCACAAACGCTCCATTGTCCATCACAAACGGAGCGAACTGGGTTATGCTGTCCTGTGCATCCCAGGCATACTGATAAATGGGTTCAGGATAACGAAAGCGGAAGTATTCAATAGAATCAAGACCTGCAAATTGCCGCCACCAGGTATAGTCCAGCTCCTCTGTTCTGTTGGCATCAGAGCTATTAACGGTGAAACTGTTGATAAACCGCTGGTTCTTGCGTTGTTTGCCCAGGTAGGGAATTTCAGGTGAGGTGTATTTGAATTTGCTGGTGAGCGAGTGGGCTGTAAGATCAACCCCTTCAACGGGATTGCCATCGATATCAGTTACTGTAATTTCTATTTCTGTTTTTTGCCCGGGGTAAATGATAGGAGGCTGATCAGCCTGAATGGTAAGTAATTTCTCTCTTAGGGGAATACGATAGGTTTGATTGACCATTTCACCGGCCCATAGGTAGTTCAGATTGACAAAGTAATTCTGCCTGCTCCGGGTTTTGATTTCTTTATCAAGGGAAGTATCATATCCGCTTTGGCGCAACCGGTTGCGGCGATACACCCGGTAACTAAAAGGGATGTCACGCTGGTTTTGAACCTTTAGTTGTATAGAGTTTCCTGTTCGTTGGGATGCAATCGATATCCCCGATTCGTAATCCATCATGAAAACGGCTTGGGTAAAACCATTGGATTCCAGTGAATAACTGGCCAGATAGGGGGATATTTCAATATACACAGGGCTTGTTCCCTCAGTAAAAAATACTTCATTGCCAAATTTGTCATACCCCATAATCCTGACCTCCCGTGGCAATGACTCTCCATTTTCCAGGTAATGGATCAATAAAGAATCAGTTTCAGCTGTGACTTTAAACTCCTGGTGCCGGTGATAAAACGTTTGCCTTGATGTTTGGGTAAAGGTTTCGTTGCTCGCAGTGAACAGCCTCACTTCAATTTCATATTGCAGGTTGGCTGCCGGAAAAACTGAATCCGGAATCATAATTCTGGTCTCCTGATTGTACTCCAGGGACAACTCATCATAATGCAAAACATCTGGGAGAAAGGCATTATCTACGAAAAACTTTTCGGCACTGATTGTACTTACCTTTACCTCAAGACGGCCATCCATGATTTGCAGGTCATTCTCATCCGCACCACGGGTATAAACATAAAAAGGGGTATTTCGGTAATGATTTTTCTGTGGGGTCCTCAGACTTAAGTTCACACCTGAGAGTTCATAATCCTCATAAAAAAATCTTCGCGAGGTGTAGGTTCTGGATTGATCCTTTTCCAAAAGTATGATATATTCCCTGTCAAGCTTAAGAGGAAGGGAATCGTGCAGGAAAAAGTCAAAATGGAAGCTGCCAGGATAAGAAGGGGAGATTTCTCCTAACTCAATTCTCCGGCCATCAGCTCTTAAAATTACTTTCACGTCGTCTTTAACGGGTTTACCCTTTTTGTTTACAACAAAGGCTTTGAGTTTTACTGTATCGCCAGGCAAATATTTAGGTTTATTGAAAACCATGTAACCGCTGTGATCCCGGGTAAACTTCCAGGATAAATCCCGACAATAGTAATCATCAAACAGACAGGCCACCCTTCTACCCATGTTGGTGGAAAAAGATTTCGTCTGATAAATGGTTCCCATTGGCCACCTTCTTCTGATTGAACGATATCCATCAATAGGCAGTCCGATAACAAAGCGGACCGGCATCCAGGCGTAAACCAGGGGCGTTTCATAAACCAGTGCATTGCCCAAACGTAAAATGCCCGGATTGTTCCTGCTTCTGTCCAGGTGGTAATAAGCAGTTTGCCCCTGCCAGGTTACCGACAGCAATCCCTTTTTATTGGATCGCTTCTGCTGGTAGGCCTGGATGTCTTCGTTCCAGCGAAGCCTGGTGTATCCGGCTCTTACCACAGCATCTGGAATTACTTCACCATCGTGGCTGTAAACCCTTACTGCCAGGTCTTTTTTGTTGTCCAGCAACATTACTTCAAAATCCTGTACAGAGGCAATGAAAAACTTCTGATTGTTTTTCTCAGCAAAGGTTTTGATGTAATGGCCTTTGGGCAACTGACGGTTGTATGCAGAATCAGTGGGAAAAGAATCTACAGGCGTATGGAGAAACCTGCCCATATCCTCTACGTTTTCCTTTCGAACAATCTCACGCACTTCATCAGCGCTGATCTGGTAAACATAGGTGAAGTAACTTGTGGTTCTGCTTTCGGGCAAATGTTGGGCAGTTAGCTGAGTGACTGCCAGAAAGGAAAGCAGTAAAACCAATGTCGGAGATAAAGCATAAGAGTAATTCATGGCGTCTTTTTATGGGGGGATGCAAAAAATATTATGATTCCATAAAAATAGGTGAAATTTTTATTTCGACATGGTATAATCGTAATTATTAATGATATGATGTAAAAACGGATAATGAACTTTTCCAGAACCCTGCTGAGCGGAAATTGCATTTCCCCCCTGCTATGCGGAAATTGCATTTCCGCTTTTATGTTATTATGGATTCAATCCCCCTGCTAAGCGGAAATTTTATTTCCGCTTTATTGTTATTATGGCTGCATTTCCATGCTAGTGGTCGGACGAGCTGGAAGTCGTCAGACCACAGAGCGGAGAGTAGCGGGCGGTGTTACCCCTGCTTAGCGGAAATTGCATTTCCGCTTTCTTTTTATTTTGAAAGTTTTCAAAAAGTCTGGTCTTTTTAATCGCCATGGAAAACTTTTAATATATTTTGTTGAATTACAAATTCAACGATGTTCAAAGCGGCATTACAAATGCCGCTTAGCGACGGAGTCTGGTCTTTTTAATCGCCATGGAAAACTCTTAATGCATTGTGTTGAATTACAAATTCAACGATGTTTCAAGCGGCATTACAACCGACCGAAGGGAGCTCAACGAAGTTAAATGCTAATCTGCCGGGGTGGGTCAGATGATAAAAAAATCACCCCGTGATTTTTCAAAACTGCGTCTCTGCGACTCTGCGAGAAAAAATAATCCAGGATAGTGGTCGGACGAGCTGGAAGTCGTCAGACCACAGTACTGATAATAATAATAGTGGCGGGGTCACTGGAAGTGGCCCCGTCACAAAAAAATGGCCACCCCTGCTGAGCGGAAATTGCATTTCCGCTTTTATGTTATAATGGATTCAATCTCCATGATAGTGGTCGGACGAGCTGGAAGTC
>RECE01000060.1 GCA_007694165.1 Bacteroidota bacterium | reverse complement strand
TGGTTGCCGGAGGGTTGTTTTATACTCTTGGCACTATTTTTTATGCATGGAAAAGCCTTCCTTACGGGCATGCTATCTGGCATTTGTTTGTTATGGGAGGGAGTATTTGTCATTTCTTTACGGTGTTTTATCTGTTGCCAGCTTAATCGGATTCTTCCAAACTTTCCGTTATTTGGGAGCGGAATTGCAAACACCCCTTTGCCCTGGGAAGATTGGGATCGACTTTCGCGATTTGTCGAAACAATTCTGGATGTTAATAAAATTGTTTTCTTAATATTAGAGACAAAGGGTTCTGCTATAACGTTTAATTTCAAACATTAGCATTCTAATTACAGCTCAAATCAGATACACATGCAACATGCCTCTGTTATAAGGAGTTACGGGTAAAAAAAACGGTACATTTGTTTGCATAAAGGTGACACCCGAGAGGTTGTCTATCCTTTGTTAATCTTTTGTCCATGATAAAATCCCTCCTGATTTTTTGGTTTTTGCTGGTAGTATCCCCTTCATTTTCAATGCAGGGGAATAACATTGCATATAGCGATAGTCTTGAAGTGCTTCTGAATGAACACAAAGAACCGGATATCAGAAGAGTAACCCTGTTAAACCAGCTTGCATACAGTTTCATTTATACAGAGGCAGAAAAAGCATATACGCTAACCAGAGAGGCACTGGAACTTTCTGAGACGCTTGAGTATGATTTGGGGAAAGCACATAGTCTGTGGTTATTAGGATATTATTACAGCCACAGGGAAAATCATGAAACGACAATCAGTTATTACACTGATGCAATTAAATTATTTGATAAGATAGGCGACCAACAGAACCTGGCAAATTCCTATAACACCCTTGGAGCTGTTTATCAGACAAAGGGATACTTTCAGCAGGCCCTGGAAAAATACTTCAAAACCCTCTCAATTTATGAAAAGCTGGATGAGGAAGAGGGAATGGCTGTAGCTTACAATAACATTGGACTGATATACCATTATTTTGGAGATCTGCCCAGGACAATAGAGTATTATCAGAAATCACTGGAATTAAGCATACAGATAAATGATAAATCAGGCCAGGCATTGGTTTACAACAACCTGGGAACCATTCACTACGAAAAAGAGGAGTATTCTGCTGCGAAAAATCACTTTCTGAAATCAATGCTACTGTACGAAGAAACCAATGAACCCCTCGGAATACTATTGGGAAAACTAAACATGGGAGGTGTGTATACAGCTTTGGGTTACTTTGAAAAGGCTCTTGACATGTTAAACAAGGGTCTTGGAATGAGTATCAGTTTGGGTGCAAGGTCCTGGGAAGGTTGGTATAACCTTGAGTTTGCCCGGTTCTATGAAGAAATAAATCAGTCATTCGAAAAGCAAACCTTCAGCCAAATAGCTTTTGATATAGGAAGTGAGATATCAGATGCCGAACTCATTGCAGAAAGCTCCTGGCTTTTATCCAATATTTTTGCTGAACAGGAAGATTTTAAGCAGGCTTATGAATATCAAATGCTATACAGATCCTACAAGGATAGTTTAATTGATATTGACAATATCAGAAGAGGCATCGGTCAGGAATATGAGTACCATCATGAAAGAGAGCTTGAGTTGAACAGGATCGAACAGCAATTGAGGGATACCATGCTTCAGACAAAAATAAAAAGGCAAAAATCGATTCGCAATATAATGCTTGTTGCTTTTTTGGTTGTTGCAATGTTACTGATAATTATTCACCGCTCCTATAGAAAAAACAAAGAAGCCAACAAAGATTTGGAATACCAGAAAGGTGAGATTGAAGAAAAGAGAACAATCCTGGAAACGCAAAACAAAGAAATAATAAAAACCAATGAAGAATTAAACAGCCTGAAGCAAAATCTTGTTGAGCAAAACAGCATTATTCAGGAAAGTAAAGATAAATTCGATGCTGTACTTACTGCCATACCTGATTTGATGTTTGTTCAAAACAAAGAAGGTGTTTTTCTTGACTATTTTTCAACCAGAAATCAACCTCTTCTTTTACCACACGATGAAATTATCGGAAAAAGTATGCATGATATTTTTTCGGCGCATACGGTTGAAAAGTTCCAAAATGCCTTTGCAAATTCCCGGGAGAATAAGTCTGTTGAAATAGTGGAATACGCTGTAAATCTTCAATTGGAAAAAAAGTTTTTTGAAGCGCGGATCGTTCATTTTGAAAACGAAAAATATTTAAGTATTGCCAGGGACATCAGCGACAGGAAACAAGCTGAAAAGGAAGAAGAAGTAAAAGAAGAACTTCGTAAAAAAGTTTTTCTGGCAGAAGAGTCTCTCCGTTTTAAGCAGAACTTCCTGGCCAATATGAGCCATGAAATGCGCACACCCCTGTCCGGCATTCTGGGTATGGTTGAGATACTTACCAATACCCGCCTGGATGAGCAGCAATCCGATTATGTAAGCACCATTATGCAGTCTGGAGAAAACCTCAGAGAAATCATCAATATGGTGCTGGACTATTCAAAAATTGAAGCCGGGAAATTCAAACTGAAGATAAAACCCTTCAGTTTCAGCAGTATTCCTGAGAATACAGAAAAGTTGTTTAATAGCATCTGTAAAAAGCCAATTGTTTTTCAACATACCACCGATCCTGAGCTACCATTATTTATTGAAGCGGATAAACTGCGAATAACACAGGTTGTAAGCAATTTAATCTCCAACGCTGTGAAATTTACGGAGAAAGGAAGCATTACATTTTTAGCTGAACTGGTAACCAAAGATTCAGGTTCCGGGCAAATTGAAATTAAGATTACCATTTCCGATACCGGAAAAGGAATAGCAGAAGAGGCCATTGATACACTATTCCAGCCTTTCTCACAAATCGAGGATATCGACACACGTCATTTTGAAGGAACAGGATTAGGCCTGGCCATATGCAGGGAAATTGTGGAAATGCACGGTGGCAGAGTCGGGGTGCAAAGTACGCTTGACAAAGGAAGTAGTTTTTGGTTTACCTTTCTGGCAACTGAGGCCTTAGTTGACCAAAATGAACAAAAGGTAAAGATTAAAAAACCCACAGAAAAAAAAGGAAACCTGCGGATATTGCTTGTGGAAGACAAGAAGGTGAATCAAAAGGTAATAACGCTGACTTTAAAGAATCTGGGGCACCAGATAACGATTGCTGAGCATGGACAAAAAGCCATTGAAATTTTTCATCCTGATGAGTTTGACCTTGTGCTGATGGATATTCAGATGCCTGTAATGGATGGAATTACTGCGACAACCTTGCTCAGGAAAAAATACACCCAATTGCCTCCCATTGTTGGCTTAAGTGCCAATGCCTTTGAAGGCGACCGTGAAAAGTACATGAAACAGGGGTTGGATGAATACCTTACCAAGCCCTTAAGAAAGGAGGAATTCAAAGAGGTGGTCGAAAAATTCTTTCTTTCCTAGCACACGAATCAGCAAATTGAAAATTGTGGCGGGGTCACTGGTAGTGGCCACAGAAAATCCTTAAAGTGACGGGGTGACTACAGCTCACCCCGCCACTAGAGGCACTAAAATAGCTGGAAGTCGTCTGGTCACAATGCCGGAAATAGTGGCGGGGTCACTTGAAGTGGCCCCGTCACCTTTTGTTATTACAACCGACCTTAGGGAGCTCAGCGAAGCTAAATTCCGCTCAGCGGGGGCACCATCAACTTGCCACAGTAAGACCAACAGAAACAGGAATTTTCTAAAAACCCCGAATGGGGTTAAACAACAATAGCCGCGGGTGAAACCCGTGGATTGGAAAGTGCGATTGTCCACAACCCTGGAAAGGGTTGAATGTATTACAACAAATATTTTTTATGGTAAAT
>RECE01000133.1 GCA_007694165.1 Bacteroidota bacterium | reverse complement strand
GAGGCAGGTAACAGGGCCATATGGTATGGGCCTGGAAACGGCAAGTTATGATTATTATGGGCCAAAAGATGTTGGTGGTAATCCTGCACAGGTCACAAACACAGGTTATGTATCTGCTAAAGGACAACTTATGTTGCACCTCAAAGTCAGAAGGTAAGGGAGTTTCAGAAAGACTACTATCCACAGGGTGATGACGGAAGCAGATGGCTTCCTGAAGTAACGATTGAAACCAAAGGGATTATAGCACCACTTACTGCCCATGGGCCAATTATAGGTCCTGAGTTTACTTGAGGCTTTTGGGATTGGTTAAACAAAATAGACAATATTGGAAATAGGCATTGGGTACACCGAGAAACAGGTGTGGCCTATATTATTGATGACCATGGAAATATTGTCAGACCTGCACCAATAACAGGGATTGCGCCAAGTTCAGGGGGAAAAAGTGGTGCAAAACGGGCCTATGGTTCTTTTAAATCTGTTTCAAAATGGATTAGTCAGTTTCTGAAACGTGGTTGGACACCACAAAAAGTAACAGAAGCAATAACTAAGGGGAAAAGCTTTAATGCCGTTAATATGGTAAACAAGGGCAATGGTGCAACTAGGTATGTACATCCAACATCAGGTCAGTCAGTTGTTATAGATAATGTTACAAGAGAAATTCTGCATGTAGGCGGGCATTTCCCATAAATAGCAACAACAAAGAGGACTAAATGGGAGCAATCAGGTGGAGATGAAAACCTCTGTCACCCTGGCGGGTTACAGAAAATTCGGTGCGAAACACCTTGTCATAATAGGTGACCAAATCAAGCCCTATCCCTGCTCCTGCCAAAAAATTATTGGAATAGGGGTTGCCTTTGAAAAACAGGTTGTCGTGAACATATCCCACATCGGCAAAAAAGTTTACATACAACGCATAATGAATAAGGGAGAATTTTTCATTGCCAATAAAACCAATCCTGCTGACCCGGTTGGGAACCAAAGCATATTTAAAGTTTGATTTCAGCACGGCAAAATGCTGGCCATCAATAACAAAGTTTTCATATCCTCTTACAATATCTCCTTTAAAGCCAAGCCCCTGCTGCAGATAGTAAGGCTGAAAGTTTCCGGAAGACATTTTTGCATTGATTCCTGAAGCGAAAAACCACCTGGGGTTAAGCTGCCAGAATCTGCGCAAAGAGGTCTCTGCTGAAGTCATATCCATTTCCTCGTTGCGCAGCAAACCCAGCCCCTGTCTTCTGATCCGGATATCGAAATAGTGTCCTCTCAAAGGGTAAGCTCTGATATCGCGGTGATCGTGTTTAAACTCATACCCCAGACTCAAAAAAGGAGCCCTGGTATTGGAGCCCGGCGAAAAGAGGGGATTGAGAATTAAGAGAGAATCTGCGAATCGGTATTGATTGTAATCGAGATGCAGGGTATGGGTGTCGTGAATCCCCTGCCGGTAAAACAGCCTTGTATTGACATAAAAATGACTAAGGGCATAGGAACCCTCTTCAGCATAAAAAAGCTGAATATTATCCTGGGTCATATATTCAAGCTCATTTCGTCTGTTAAGCCCCACATGAAATCCCAGCCCCACCTTTTGTGCCGCATTGAGATAAGGTATTGTATAACCAATGCTGTAATTTTGCCTGTAACCTGCCCTGGCCAGAATGCTGACCCTTTCCATTCGTCCCCGGAAGTTTTCTTTTACGATATACACACCATAGTTGGTTCGATGGAAAGAAGGACTCATCACCCAGTCGTTAAGGTTTCTTTCTGCCACCTCAAAAATCGGGAAAGGCCATATATACCAGCGCTCAACAAATGTAAACCTCACATTGGCCACTGGCAACATCTCGTTGAGCAACAGTGACACATCCACGAAATTAAACAAAGAGGTATTCAACAGGTTTTCCCGGCTTTGCTCCAGTATACGCGACAGGTCATTGCGATACAGGGTATCCCCGGGAGCAAAAAGCAACTCCCGCTGCAGGATATGTTGTCGGGTAGCTTCATTGCCTTCAAATTCAACACTCTGAATTATGACATAATCAGAAGATATCAGTTCCCTGGGCAAAGGTGCTTTGAAATCAACCGGCACATAACTGGATGGGTACAGCACGGCTAGCTGCTCCTGAGCAGTAAGGGTGGCAATCCAGCCCCAGAACAGAAAAAGTAAAACCGTTGGGTAAAGTGTACGCATCAAAGAAGCCTTTGTTTTTTCAGATATTCAGGTAATTCATCAATGCTCCATACCTCTCCTTCAACAAATCGTCATAATTATTCTCATCGGAGAATGATGCGACAATTTGATAATCAAACCTGTTGAAGGTCTGGATCACAGATGATACATCGATTTTATTTAATTTTAGCGATATTTCTATTTTTGTACTTTCTTCAAAAGTGCGGGTACAACAACTCAGAATCTTGGCATCGTTTGACTCTACCAGTCGGGCAATTTCGTGCATCGAATAATCCACCACATTCATCTGAAGAACAATAATGCCCCCCGGTTGACCAAAAGAACCTGATTCTGCCATCTCCTCCAGCAGCCGGGATTGGGTTATGCATCCCAGGTAATCTTCATTAAAATCCAGCACCGGAATCAGAGAAAGCTTCATGGAACATACCACCCGCACCACATCAAACAAATGCTGATTGTAAAGCACATACGGACGGGTAAGCGAAAGCTGGTAGTTGCCAAGTGGCTCTTCAAAATCATTCATATCATAAATGTCTTTTTCAGAAACCAACCCCAAAAAAGCCTCATTGTTAACAATGGGCAAATGGGTAACCCGCAGTTCCTCCATCCAGTTCAATGCATGACTCCCTTTATCAGAGGTGCGCAGTGGCAGAATTATGTCATTAATAAGCTCATTGGCCAGCATAGCATTGTTATTAGTCCATAAAATTAGTCATTTGGTTGAAATTAATCTAGTAAAAATCAAACTTTTTGTAAAAAAAAGAATTTTTTAAACACTACTGTCCGGTAATGATTTCCGATTTCTCCCTATGCCCGAAAAGACGGGGTATCCATAGCTTACCGAAGGGGTGGATTCTAAATCCTGATGGATATTTTTGTCAGTTAAGTTTTTACAGGTCAATACCGATTCTTTATTATAAACCTGAAATGAACCTAAAAATTGTATTCTTTGTTTTACACAAAATATATTTAATGTTTTATAGCTTTGCAGTAAAAATAATGTCATGATTCGATTAAGTGTAAATATAAACAAAATAGCAACCATACGCAATGCCCGCGGCGGAAATATTCCTGACGTGGTAAAGACAGCACTTGATTGCGAAAGGTTTGGTGCCCAAGGCATAACCGTGCACCCTCGTCCCGACGAACGGCATATCCGGCGCAAAGACGTGTATGACCTGCTCCCTCTTTTAACAACAGAGTTCAACATTGAAGGGTATCCAACCCGCAAATTTATCAACATGGTAAAAGAGGTAAAACCGGCCCAGGTAACCCTGGTTCCCGACCCACCCAATGCCCTTACTTCCAATGCCGGATGGGACACCCTAAAACACCTTGACTTCCTGAAAGAGGTAATTGCCGAATTCCATGCTGAAGAAATCCGTACGTCCATTTTTATCGGCACCGAGCCGGAATTAATTTTCAAAGCCGCTGAAACGGGAACCGACAGGGTGGAACTTTATACTGAGCCTTATGCCACCGACTTCCCCCATGATAAGGAAAAAGCTATTGCCCCCTTCATAAAGGCTGCCGAGACAGCCGGGAAAGCAGGTTTAGGACTGAATGCCGGCCATGACCTCAACCTTGACAACCTGAGTTATTTTGCGCAAAATATACCCGGATTGCTGGAGGTTTCCATTGGCCATGCGCTGATTTCCGATGCACTATACTTTGGACTGGAAAACACCATTCAAATGTACCTGCGTCAGTTAAAGATTTAGGTTGCTGCCAACCGGACTCATCTTCGCAATCGCACAATGAATAAAGAGAGCCTGGAACCCTTTGGTTCTGGTACGGAAACATTTTCTCAGTTTCCCGGTTGTCTTCTGTAAAATTTACCATGGAACTATATCATCAGCATTATGGAGAAGGCCGGCCTATGATTATCCTGCATGGGCTCTTTGGCATGTCAGACAATTGGGTGAGCCTTGCCCGCAGGTTTGCCGAACATTATTCGGTGCATGTGATTGACCTGCGCAATCATGGCCGCTCGGGCTGGCACGATGTGTTTAATTATGAAGCCATGGTAGATGACCTTATGGAGTTTATGGACACCCACCAGATGAACTCTGCCATTCTGCTGGGCCACAGCATGGGAGGGAAAACAGCCATGCAATTTGCCCTGGACTACCCGCAAAATACAGAAAAACTCATTGTGGCCGACATTAGCGCTGATGAATACAACCATAAGCACGATACTTTTATTGATGCAATGCTTTCCATTGACCTGGAAAAATTCACCAAACGGTCAGAAGTTAGCAATGAGCTGAAAGAAACTATTGACAACCAGCGCATCAGGCAGTTTCTCATGAAAAACCTGCACTGGAAAGATCGCTCTAAATTAGGCTGGAAAGCCAACCTGGAGGTAATTCATGAAAACCTGCCGGAAATATTCCGTGCCATTGACTCTCCCGTGCCCTATGACAAACCGTCCCTCTTTATAAGAGGCGGAGAAAGCCTCTATATCCGGCAAAAACACATCCCCCGAATCAAAAAGCTTTTCACCCATGCAAAGATTGAAACCATAGAAGGGACTTCTCATTGGCTCCATGCAGAAAAACCTGATGAATTTTACGATCTGGTAATGCAATTTCTGCAATCCTGAGGGAAGTAATCCCTTTTCTTAAAAATAAACAAAAACGAACCCCCTGTTTGCAAATAAGGAGGCATTAGATTTTCTTTGTTGTTTGCATCAGGAAAACCAACGCCATACTATCTTACATGTAAACAACATCTTACCTATATATTTACACCCTTAAACATGACAAACATGAACAAACTAAAAATTCTTTCTTTTGCAGTTATCATTTTTCTCGCCCACTGGGCCACAGCTCAGAACGGGAGTGAAATTATGACGGCAGAAAAAATGTGGGAAATGGAGCGCGTGGGTGCTTTCGATGTTTCTCCTGACGGAAAGCTGGCGGTTTTCCCGGTCACTGAATACGACATCAAAGCCAATACATCAACTACCGACCTTTACCTGCTCAATATTGAAGAAGGCACTAAACGTCAGCTAACTTTTTCCGGCAAGGAAGGCTCTCCGGTTTGGAGCCCGGACGGGAAAAAAATAGCCTTTGTTTCGCGCAGGCATAATGGCCCCGGGCAAATTTACATCCTTGACCTCAGTGGTGGTGAAGCAAAAAAACTCACCGACCTTCCTGTTGGGGTTTTCTCCATCAAGTGGTTCCCTACCGGCGACCGCATTGCTTTTGGTGCCAATATTCTTCCCGAATACGACGGAGATTTTGACAAGCTGAAAAAGCTTATGGATGAAAAAAAAGAGAGCAAAATTACAGCCAAAGCAACAGAAAACACCATGTATCGGTTCTGGGACAAATGGCTCACCGACGGATACTTCCCAAGACTCTTCTCAGTTGACCTTTCCTCGGGTGATGTAAAAGACCTTATGCCCAATACTGTCAACTACTTTAATATGATGGGCGGGGTTTCCTATGACATTTCACCCGACGGAAGACAGATTGCTGTAAGCATGAACAGCACAGAGCCACCCTTTGACAATCTGAACTATGACATCTACCTGCTTCCAACTGATGGCAGCGGCACACTGGTAAATATTACACCCGACAACCTGGCCAACGATGTGGCACCCGTTTACAGCCCCGACGGAGACTTTATCCTTTACGGCCAGCAAAACATTTATCATTTTTATGCAGATAATATTGAGATGGTAAAATACAACCGCAACACTTCTGCATTCACCTCACTTACCAAAGATATTGACCTCTCCTGTTCGGGATGGAAATGGTCTCGTGACGGGAAAACCATCTACTTCCATGCCGAGCACAATGCCCGCAACGCCATATTCAGCATTCCTTCCAAAGGAGGAGAACATGTTTTGATTTTTGGCGAAGGCACCAATGGCAATGTAAGCATAGCAGGAAATCGTGGCAGAGATTTGCTTTTCACCCATCACACCCTTGACATGCCCACCGAAATCTTCCGCATTGACAACCGGGGACGAAACTTAACCCAACTCACCCATTTCAATAAAGAAAGACTGGCGGAACTGAATTTCGGACGTGTGGAAGACGTCACTTACAAAGGTGCCAATGATGCTGATGTGCAGATGTTTATTATTTATCCTCCTGACTTTGACCCCAACAAAAAGTATCCCCTGGTATTGATGATTCACGGTGGTCCTCACGGAGTTTTCGGCAATAACTGGCATTACCGCTGGAATGCCCACCTGTTTGCAGCACCTGGATATGTGGTTGCTTTGCCCAACTTTCATGGTTCTACCAGCTTCGGGCAGGACTTTGCCATCTCTATTCATGGTGAGCACGCCAATCAGCCTTATGAAGATATCATGAAAGGTACTGAC
Source organism: Bacteroidota bacterium (assembly GCA_007694165.1). Taxonomy (GTDB): domain Bacteria; phylum Bacteroidota; class Bacteroidia; order Bacteroidales; family UBA7960; genus SKVR01. The sequence continues at coordinate 11,429 of RECE01000133.1, read as the reverse complement.
TTTATGATTGAACGTGGTTATATCGATGAAACAAAAATGGCGGCCACCGGAGGTAGTTATGGTGGCTATATGGTGAGTTGGATTGCCGGACATACTGACCGCTATGCAGCCCTGGTCAACCATGCCGGAGTGTACGACCTGCACCTGCAGTTTGCCTCCGATTATGCCGGAAACCGCGGATATCAATACGGTGGCACCCCCTGGGAAAACTATGATAAGCTCAATGCACAAAATCCCTCACAATTTGCTCACAACTTCAAAACCCCCATGCTGGTTATTCATGGAGAGCTCGACTACAGGGTTCCTGTAGCTCATGGATTCCTGGTGTACGGCATTTATAAATCCATGGGTCTTGAAGCACGTTTGGTGTATTACCCTGATGAAAACCACTGGATACTTTCTCCACAAAACTCCATTTACTGGTATGAAGAGCTTCACAACTGGTTTGAAAGATTTTTGAAATAGATTCCTTCGAAAAACCTGCAAACGCAAGCATTTTCTTTAAGCATAGCAAAAGCCCGTCAGAAAAATTTCTGACGGGCTTTTATCATTTCGGGAATTCAATTTTGGTTCAGCCGGAAATTTATCGGCAAAGAGAACGTTACTCTAACGGGCTGCGTTCCCATGCGGCCCGGATTCCAGCGAGGCATGCTGCTTACAGCGCGCACCGCTTCTTCATCACACCCCCCTCCAATTCCTCTCATAACATGCACATTGCTAACGCTACCGTCTTTTTCTATGATAAAACCAATAATCACTCTACCCTGTATGTTAAGATCACTTGCTGCACGGGGATATTTAATCTGACCGTATAAAAAGGCATACATGGCTTGCTCACCGCCGGGAAATTCCGGCATGATCTCAGCCCTGACATGGACCAGGTCGGGCTCACTCACATCCGGTTCATCATCATATTCAGGAAAATCCCAAACTGGTTGATTGGGGAAAGCTTCAATGTCAATTTCAGGAATGTATTCTTCTTTTATTTCATCATCCGGAGCTGTCACAATCTCCCGCATATCTGGGGGAGGTGGGGGTTTAGGAGGTTTCGGAATGGTGATCTCGATGTTGTCTGTTTCAGTCATCAGATCGGGAGGTCGGTCGAATTCCGGAACAACCCTTTCATTTACCCTGTACTCAAAAGCAAGCAATACAAAGAGCATTGAAAGGATCATTCCCAGCTTTAGAAAGGTACCTTTCCATGATTCAAGCTTTTGCTGGGCGGATTTTTGTGTGTTCATAGCAATAGAGTTTAAAATGAATAGCTTCTTTTTCTTTAAACCAGCTTATTTACACTTTGCGCGCAAAGAACGATAATTCAATCAACGTTGTTTGATATAATAACGCAGTAAATTTTTTAAATATTGTTAAGAATCCCAAAAACTTTCACATTATTTTTCCACAGTAGCCCAAAAGGTATTAGACCAAACAATCCAGTCCAACAGCTGTTATAAAACAGAGAAAATCATTTAACTTTTAAAAAGCGTTTACCATGCACAACTATAACATTACCGAACAGGGAGTTCCATTGCAAGATGCTGAAAAGGCAGTCATTCTCATTCACGGACGGGGAGCTCCACCGGAGGACATTCTTGGGCTGGCAGATTTTTTTGATGATGGCAAAACCTGGTTTGCAGCGCCTGAAGCCTCAAACTATGTTTGGTATCCATACAGTTTCCTGGTACCTGCCGAACAAAACCAACCCTGGCTCAACAGCGCCATCGCCAATATTGAAACCCTGATACGCAACATTGAAAAACAACTTCCTTCTGAGAAAATTTTTATTATGGGATTTTCCCAGGGAGCCTGCCTGACAGCTGAGGTTACTTCCCGCAATGCTAAAAAATACGGAGGAATAGCAGTTTTTACCGGGGGGTTGATTGGTGAGCAACCTGACACCTCATCTTACAAAGGGAATTTTGATGGCACAAAGATTTATATCAGCAACGGAGACAATGATCCCCATATTCCCCTTTCCAGAACGGAAGAAACTCATGAAATCATGAAAGGTTTGGGAGGAGAGACGCAGCTTGAAGTTTTCCCCGGAAGACCTCATACCATCAACATGGAAGAGATAAATAAGGTAAAGGAATGGTTTTTTTAAGTATCCGGACAGCTCCATTTAATTTTTTATCTTTGCAACATTATTGAAATGTTCTTCAGGAATTGCTTTTTTTAAGCACTTCCTTTTTATTTTTAATCCATGCTACAAAAAAACCGGTCTTTACTGCTTATTTTACTTTTTCTTGCTTCGTGTGCTGTTATGAGGCCAGGCACTCAAACGGGAGAAGAAGCGCACCAGGCTTTCATCAATGAAGATTACCAGTCAGCTCTTGCTTCCTATGAGCAAATCATCCGCAGCCATGAAGGAGATGTTACCCTTATTCCTGACAGCGTGTACCGCAATGCCGGGCTTTCTGCTTTTTACCTTGAGCAAACCGGCATAGCCCTGAATTACCTCAACAACATCAGGCATTCGGAGATTGCCAACGCAGAAACCCAGTATGCCCTTGCTTTACTCAACAGGCAAATCGACAATCTTTCACGAGAAATCACCGCACTTGAGAGTTATGTGGAAAACTTTCCCGAAGCAGAACATATCGAAGAAATGAGAGAAAGACTTTTCGAAACCTATGCAGAGAGTAAAAATTATGACAAAGCCTTACCCTTGTGGTCGGAAATAGAAGATAGTGCCCGTAAGGAAGAATCGTTGCTCAACAATTATTTCAATATATTACAGGAGCTGGAAAAAGAGGGAGACGAGTTGTACACTGTCGCCAATGAGCTTCTTGCACTAAATCCGGACAACACTGATGCATTGTTTTTCCTTGCCAGCCACTATTTCTACCTGGCAGAAAACCGGTATCAGTCAGAGATGGAAGCCTATGAAAAAAACCGCACCCACAGACAATATGCCCGGCTGCTGAGAGCCTTCGAGGTTTTAAATGCAGACTTCAGAAAGTCGCTCAATTATTTTCTTCATCTTTATAAGATTGATCCTTTGCCCCGCTATGCCAGGTTTATAGGAAACATCTATCTTCGGTTTGATGATAAGGAGAAGGCTGATTATTACCACAGAAAACTCTGATTCCTCCGGGTTCAGTCAAGGCTTTTCCCTTTGAGAAACGTATTGCCCATAATGTTCATTGCAATGGATCCCAGGGGCGCAGTAATTACGATGGACAATACGGCTATGGTGAGAATGATGTCTCCTGCCGGCGCCCCCATAGCCAGCGGAACCGACCCAATGGCAGCCTGTACAGTGGCTTTTGGGCTGTATGCCATTATACAAAATCCTTTTTCTTTAAGGGTAAGGTTGGTTCCCAGGAGTGATAGTAAAACACCCAATGATCTCCCCAGCAGTCCAATTCCAATAATGGCAAGACCAACTGCTCCGGCTTCTGCAGCCAGCAGGAAATTCACCTCAGCCCCCACAAGAAAGAACAGTAATATCTCGGCAAAGACCCATATTTTAGCAAACTTACCAGAAAGGGTAATTCCCAGCTGCGGCTTTTTTTCGTAGATAACAAATCCTATGGCCATTACACCCAGGAGTGCAGCGACGGGAACAATGTTTTTCAAATAATCTTCTAATGTGGTCAGCAGAATGGAGGCAGCAATGATTAACAGTATTTTTTTGGTATGTCTGACATTCATTTTCTGAAAGACAAAAAGCAGCAGCAAGGCAACTGCAATGCCCAGCATAGCACCTGTAACAATAGCTATGGGGATGCTGAGAATCTGCCCGGTCATACTTATGCTGCTTCCGGCATATAACCCTGCAAAAGCGGAGAAAATCGTGATGGCTACCACATCATCAATAGACGCACCAGCGAGTATCATGGTGGGAATCCCTTTGTCAGCTCCTTTTCCTGTATGGATAAAATGAAGCATTTTGGGCACAATGACCGCAGGAGAAACAGCAGCAATAATAAAACCAAGCATTCCGGCCTCCACCCTGCTGATGTCCAGTAACCAAACAGCTGCCAGCAAAACGACAAACCCTTCCACAACCACGGGAATAAAACCCAGCCGCAGGGCAGGCATTCCTACCTTTTTCAGCGTTTGGCGGTGCAGCCCCAGCCCGGCCCGTAACAGAATGATAATCAGTGCAATTTTTCTCAGATCCCCGGAAACCAGGAGAATACTCTCATCAATCCAATCAGTTCCATTGGGTCCTATGACCATACCCAGCAATAGTACGCCCAGAAATCCCGGCAAACGCATCCAGGAGAAAAGTCTGTATGAAATCAAACCCAGCAAAACAATCAATGCAACACTTGCAGCCATAGTATCTTTTTTAATAAAAAAATCCTGCCGGTTAATTCTGTAAAACGAATTAACTAACAGGAGTCATCAACTGATAATTCAGTGGTTATAGGTGAACTCCATCACCGTTATTTATAAGAGATCTTCAACAGCAACAATAAGGCTGCTTTTTCTCTGGTCAAAGATAAACAACTACACCCAGAAATAAAAGAAGTTCCAGAAATGTAACTGCAGGTAGAAAGCAACCATTAACAGAAAGCCTGCAAATTGCCAGAAAGTGGATGATACCGGTTGACGTCTTCCAATCCCTTGTTGAAACCAGAAAATCATAGCAAAAACAAAGAAAACCAGCGAAACCATGGGCAATACCAGAATCAGCCTTAACCCTGAAGGACGTTCAAAAATAATGTTTTCAATTCCGGAAAATGTAGTGACGAAAAGAAGGGTAAACAGCCAGATAGCTGCACCGGAAAACAATAAAAACCAACGGTACTTTTCCTTGCTGCGCTTATCGCCCTTTATGAATCGCCACAGGGGTATGAAAATATTTCTCAGCCCAATAAGCAAAACCAATAGGAGCAGAACAAGGTTTACCCTTGCATTCTCTCTGAATGATATTTTATGAAAAACCATGATGGGGATATGAGAAAATATTAGCTCTTCAATTTTGCCATTCTCATCACGTTTGAAAATCAGCTTTTTGTAATCAGAAACAAACACATCCTCATCATACGGTCTGAACAATTCCGGTTCATCGCCGGTAAAGCTCAGCAACAAGCCTTCTGTTACCCCCGACACTTTTACCGTCATCAGGCTGGTAAAAAGTTTCAGATAATCACTTTCAATTCTTCGGGAGGACTTGTAAGTGCCGGCATAATGATTCATACCATTGACTCTTTTGTTGCCATTAAGTTCTTTTTTGTTGCCGTTGAGATAGTCAAGGATTAGCAAAAACTGGTTTCTGTAGCTAAAATCTGTTTGCCCGGTATTGATGGAAAAAAAGATACCGGTTTGCATTTCGGGTACCAGAACAAATGCAGTACTAAAAAGATAAGTATCGCCCCCATGCCAGAAAATCTCCTTTCCATGGTAATTCATCCGCATAAATCCATATGCCATACCGTCGGCCATGGGATGCACAGAATGCAACAATCCCATCATCTGACCAAGGGTTTCATTCTTCAGGATTTTATCACCCTTTTCATTTTCCTTACAAATCAGCAGGGCTTTCATAAACTTCAGCATATCGGCGGCTGTGGAAACAGCAGAACCGGCTGGAGCAGGCAATACAAACTCCTCAAAGGGATTGACAAAGCGCCCGTCTTTGAAAACATACCCCCTGGATTTGGCTTCCGGGATATTGTAAGCCGCAGGCTGACGGAAAGTAGTATTATGCATTTCGAGGGGAAGAAAAATGTGTTTCTCCACATAATCATTGAAAGGCACTCCGGATATCTGCTCAACAACATAAGCAGCAAGCACCACGGCATAATTGGAGTAGGCTGGTGTAGTGCCGGGTTCGAATATCTGTAGCGGCAGATTTTCGTCAAGATAGGTTTCAATCTCAGGAAGTTGATCGAAATTCTTGGAGAAGAGATGAAAACGATCTTCAAAACCGGCTGTATGGGTCATGATGTGCTTCATGGTAACCGGCTTCATGGTTTCGGGAAGCAGAAAACCATTGAGGTATTGATTTACGGGTTTGTTGAGGTCTAGTCGGTCTTGTTCAACCAATTGCATCACTGCCACCCACACAAATAACTTACTTACAGATCCAATCATAAAGCCTGTGTTTCCATCGGCTTTGCGGGCCACTTCAACATGAGAGTGACCCCAGCTGCGGGTAAAATCGAGTGTGTCTGCCGAAAACATGGAAAATGTTGCTCCGGCGATGTTATGCTCTTTCATCTGGCTCCTGAATACACCATCGAGAAAATCAACCGTGCTGACGCGCCCGGATACTATAACCGGTAAATGAAGGATGATGAGCAGCTGCAGCATCAGCCCTTTCAGAAGTATACTCCTGTAAAAGTGAATCATGGCGTTGGCGGTTTTATAAAATGAATAGAAGTTGTCCTTAACTATCAGTTTATAAAACTTTTACGCAATCTGAAGGGAAAGGTTATATCAGGTAAGATTTTTTTTAACCGGGAATTTCTGCATTTGACCCGATTCAACAATATGTATGCCGGACATTTGCTCAGAAAAATGGTAATACATAGCTTTGGCAACCTGTGAGGCATGAATCCCTTTCATGTTTTTGGGAAACAGAAATCCCAGAGCTTTCATAAACACCTTTGCTGCTTCTTCTCCCAAGCGGGACTCTTTCCTGGGCCCGAGCAACATCGAAGGTTTGAAAATCCAGAGACTTTGGAAGGGGATTTTCTTCAGATCGCGTTCCACCTCTCCTTTTACCCTGTTATAAAAAAAGCTTGACTTTTCGGATGAACCGATGGCAGTAACTACAGCAAACTGATTGCACCCATTTTCATAGGCCGACTGCCCGAGCATAAGTGGATAGTGATAATCAACTTTCCTGAAAGCTTCTTTGGATCCGGCTTTTTTTATGGTAGTACCCAGGCAGCAATACACATCCTCAGCTTTAATAACCGATGTATCGGGGTTGTCATAATCGAAAACAATCTGTTCAAGCCTGGGGTGTGATATCTCCAGGGGTTTTCTCACCAAAGCGGTTACTTTGCTGTAATGTTCTTCTTCAAGTAATTCCTTCAGCAGGAATGACCCCACAAGACCCGTAGCTCCGGCAATTAATGCAGTTTTCATTTTTTCCGTTTTTATTGTACCATTTTGCCCGTATCAACAATGCTTAATAGGGCTTTGTTTGGCAACGGGGAAAGAATCAGTAATTGAAAACCAGCCATATCAGGGAAAGGAAATCTCCTCCACCTGCATAATCTCCAGGGTTTGGCTCATTACATAAACGACAATGTGGCAATTATCTGTTACCCATTCACTGTCAGCAGTAAAGGTGTAGTCTCGCTGGAATGTATCGCCCATGGTTACTGGCTGCTCATTGAGTTTGTCGCCCCAGATATTGGTGATTCCCCTGCGCAGCACATGATTGTGTTCATAGTCCAGGATTATTCCATCGGGATACTCGGGTGAAGCATTGATTTTCTGTGGGCTGATGATACCATCCTCAATAACCAGTGCCACCAGGTAATACTCCAGTTGCAGATCTTCCAGGGCTTTGACATCAACAGAAAGCTCATAGCTGTTTCCGCTTTTTTCTGCCTCAATTTTCATGGAAAAAGCGGGTTCTGAATCCGCAAGCACTGCCAATGCCGATCCCCAGGCAGTTGGCCCCAAACGCATTGTGCCTTCAAACTCCACACGGTTTATCAATGCCACCGGGTTTTGTTCAACCCCAAAGTAACTTCTCAACTCTTCTCCTTCAGGGGTTTTGAAGTCGTAGGTGAAATTTCCTGCTGCCGTATTGGCAAACCAACCCGCATGTATAGATACGATGATGAGCCGATCGCCATAAAAATCCTTAAGCATTTTTGCTTCCTGGCTACCGTTAGGGCAATTGGGGCATTGATGGCCCGTAAACTCTTCCAGCAGAAATTTTCTGACCACCTCCCCATCGTCGGGCAACTCAGTATCCCGGTCAACAATATAAGGTGCTTCAACAATATCGCACCCTGACCAAAGGACGGAGAAAAATGCGAATGAAATGGCAAAATAAAAAATCCTGTTAATGTTCATCTCAGTAAATTTTGATGTTGTTTTGACATCCAGAGGGATGTGCCGTGTTTGTCTTTAACAAAAAATCTGTTGCTTAAAAGCTGCTTGTCACATTAAGTGTGAGACCCGAAGAAGCAGGTACCACCCTGCATACACCACCAACGCAAATGATTCCTTCTCTCTGCCTTCCGTAACTCATGGCAATGCGGTTGGCATTGCGGGTATATCCGGCACTTGCGGTGTAATAGTGGTTGCGTAGCTCTGTATCGTCGTTGCCATAATTGTACTGGTCGGCAACAGACACAAACCATTGGGGCGTAATATTGAATTCTGCCATGGCCATGAACCAGTTTCCGTTGTCCTGTTGGGTTGCCAGATGCTGCAACTCCCAGCGCAGCGATCGTCTCTGGGGAAGGCGGTAAGTCATATCCGCAACGAAAATGTGCGCCCTCACATCCTCCCTGTCGCTGTAGCCTTCAATGATATTCTGATTGTAAAATAGGTTCATATAGGTAAAACTCCCCCTGAGTTCGCGGGAGAACCTGCGGCTCACTTCCACATTGAAATCACGGAAAAACTTCTCATCGCCAATAGCAAAGAAATCAGAAGTATACCCGTCGGTACCTCTTTGTCCGATGGCGGTAGTGTCATTGACAGGTTGCTTGTCGATGGAATTGGCCAGGCTGAAGTTCATTACCACCGTGGTTCCATAGGCGCCGCCCAGCATGGTCTGACGAGGTATACGGAAGGTCAGTTCCGCAAGGGCCCCTACTTCACCGGTGGGTTGTGTTGCATAGGGATACATGCCGGTAAGGCTGTATACATGCTGGCGCGTCATTGCAGGCAGGTAGTTGATATGCAAATCGTTGCCCCGTGCATTCCGGCTGGAGCGAAAGCCCATGTTGTCGATGCGCTTGGCCGAAAGCAACAAACCAAAACCACTGAAAGAATAGGATGTGCTGAGGGTAAGCGCTTCTCCGTGGCGGTAAATCCGGTTGTTGTCGGCAGAAGGATCGTTTATTTTGTATGCATACTCCGTATTAAGGTTAAATCCTCCTCTTACAAAATTAAGACGGCCTGCAAAAGCAGCAACATTTTCGGGCAGATTCAGCTGAGGATCCTGATCTCTCTGGTATTTGCTCACTCCGCTCAGACCCAGGGTCCACTGTGACCGGGATTCGGAAAAGCCACCCAACAACTGATTGAGAAAAAATTCAGCGTCTGCACCCCTGACAATTCCGGGCCCTTTGTCGAAAAACAAACGCTGCTGTCCTATCAGGGTGCGCAGGGTTATGCCATTTACCGGCTGGTAATTGAGCCTTACCCCATCAATGGAATTGTCGAGACCCAGATTGGGCTCCACGTAAGATCTCAGCACCAAACCATTGCCATATTGCTCATAAAAGTTTCCTACGGTAACCTCGAGCCCTTCACGGCGGTAGGATGCAAACCTGTATGGGATGCCATTGCCCTGGTAGGCAGGGTCGAAACCCAGCAAAGGCCCCTGGTAGCTTTCATAGCGCATACCCACGGTCAATCCCTGGTATTCCACATTAAGGTTTAAAAATGCATTCATCCTGATTTTTTCCGGCACCGTATCGGTACGGATTCCTGAATCATTCTGGTAATACTGGGCGTCCATCTGGAAATTCCCCCACACACGTGCTCCGGGCAGCAGCTCCTGACTTTGCAAAGACATTGTACAAAAAATAATTACAACACTTGCTACAAAAGCATTTAATCGGTATATTCCCCTCATAATTATTCTTCCTTAAGCAGTTCCATCAATTTATCATACATCTCCCACTCCATTCCGTCAGAAAAGGAGGTATGTTGTGCTATTATTTCTCCCTTTCCGTTAAGGATAAAAGTATGGGGAACCATGTTTACCCCCATGGCGCGACGGAACTCGCCATTTTCATCATGATAAAACTCATACTCCCATCCACGTCCGTTTACCATAGGAAGGATGTTGGCGCGGGTACGGGCATCATCGGTACTTACGGCAATAACTTTGAAACCCATGTCTTGCCATTCATCATAAATTTCGGCAATGGCATTGAGCTCTTTGAGGCATGGACGGCACCAGGTAGCCCAGAAACTTACCACGTAAGGTTTCCCGTCATTATCAAAAGCTGTGGTCTGAAAATCTCGTCCTTCAAGGGTTTTGATGGTATGGGCAGGAATGCGGCCGGTACCTGTCACCTGGGCAACAGCATAGAGAGAACTGCCTGTGAATATGAGTAATAACAGAATTGTTTTGGTCAAATGGTTCATGGTAATTGCTTTTTTTTAGTTTATTGATTAGTGTATCACGGATACTTTATAAGTGAAGGTTTTTTGATCAGACAATACAGTTAGAATATATAATCCGGGGTGTAATCCGGTAAGATCAATGGTGTTTTCCCTGTTTGATACATTAGGGATGTTTCTGACAATCCTGCCGGTGTTGTCAAAGAGCGTCAGCTTATCAATGGGATTGCCATCCGGCGAATAAACCATAAGCAAATCTGATGCCGGGTTGGGATAAACCCTGAAGGTCTCTTTTTTATGTTGTTCCACAAAAGTTGGGTCATCAGGATCATCGGGTTCATCAGGATCCATAAACTGGTTGTAAACCATGTAGGCTGCCTGGTAAATTTCACTGTTTTGCAAATCCTGTACAAAAAGAATGAGGGTCATTCTGTCAATTTCCAGTTCCGGGTACCAGGGAATAGACATGGTAATATTAATGGAATCGTGGTGTTCGGGAGTTAACCTGATGCCATTGGCATCGGGGGCAAAGAACCGCATCACGCTGTAAAAGTCTTTTTCATTATTGGAACCGGGGGGTGTGTCGAAAAACACACTGTCCTGCACGGCAGCAACCATCAACCTCAAATCTTTTTCGGGGTTATCAAGATGGAGAAAAACATCTCCCTGAACCTGGAAATAGAATTTACTCTCATATACAAACCATTCTCCCGTCAAATCAAACCCCGACCATTTATCCAACTCTAACTCTAAAAGCTCTTCTTCCACCAGGTCACTGCCTCCAAAGAACATACCTCCAACTGCGGACACCGGCGTGTAAAAAATTTCATAGAGATCATTGCGGAGGTCATGATCCTTTGGATTGAACCAATACAGCGGACTATTCTCATAATTCAGAGGGTGGTAATAAATTTGAACATAGCGTTCAGGATCCTTATCAATAAGTTGTCTGAGGATTGGGGTCACCAATGCACAGCTCCCGCAATTGATACTGGAAAAACTTTCCAGCAATGCAAGCTCCCGGGGCACCAGGTAATCGTAAACTTCAACCTGATAATCCATGGTTGTGCTGGCAGGGACATCAGGTTCTTCGCCATTAAGGCCGGAAAACCAAAGGTAGAGGGTGTAGTCTCCATTTTGCTGTGGTGTCCATTTTTCAGGTGCCTGAAAGCGAAAAGGAATTTGGGGAAACAGCGCAA
>RECE01000050.1 GCA_007694165.1 Bacteroidota bacterium | reverse complement strand
TAGTCATACCCTGACTTCTGTATTAATGAACCTTTTAAGAATTCGTTCACCCACTCCACCGCTTTTTTCGGGGTGGAACTGGGTGGCGAAGAAGTTATTCTTCTGCAAAGCAGCACTGAAGGGTATTCCGTAATGGGTAACGGCTGCTGTTTCTTTGGCAACCGGAACATAGTAGCTGTGCACAAAATATACATACTCTCCATCCATAGTGCTATCCAGCAAAGGAGCTTTGGTTTCGTGCAGGCTGTTCCATCCCATGTGGGGAATTTTCAGGTCCACAAGAAATTTCGTTACCGGCAGGTCAAAAATCCCCAGGCATGGAGTATCTCCTTCTTCGGAGTGGTTGCACATAAGCTGCATTCCCAGGCATATTCCCAGCACGGGTTGCTTTAACTCGCGGATGAGGATGTCCAGCTTTTTGTTTTTCAAATAGGCCATGGTGGTGGATGCTTCTCCCACACCGGGGAAGATGACCTTATCGGCGGCTTTGATCTCATCTGGATCGTCGGTGATGGCGTGGTCAATTCCCAACCGGCCCAGTGCATTGCTGACGGACTTGATGTTGCCTGCGTTGTATTTAATAATGGCGATTTTCATAGGTTTCGTCTTTTAGTCCGGGCGCGACTTAAAGTCGCAGCCGGACTTTGATGGTTCGTTAGTTTTATAGCATTCCTTTGGTGCTGGGCAGAAAATCTGATCCTGCTTCCCGTTTTACTGCCATGCGGATGGCGCGGGCCAGGGCTTTGAAGATGGCTTCTATCTTGTGATGCTCGTTTTTTCCTTTGGCTTTGATGTACAGGTTGCAGCGGGCTCCTACGGCGAAGGATTTGAAAATGTGTTCAAACATTTCGGTGGGGAGCTCTCCCACTTTTTCTCGTTTGAATCTGGCCTTCCATACCAGCTCGGGTCTGCCGCCAAAGTCGAGCAGTACCATGGCTGCGCAATCGTCCATGGGCAGGGCAAAGCCATAGCGCTCTATGCCCATCTTGTTGCCCAGAGCTTCCGCGAAAGCTTCTCCTAAGGCAATGGCCGTGTCTTCGAGGGTGTGGTGCTCGTCGATGTGCAAATCTCCTTTTACTTCAATGCTCAGGTCGCAGCCGCTGTGGCGGGCAATCTGTTCCAGCATATGGTCATAAAAACCCAGTCCGGTGCTGATATTGGCTTTGGCATTCCCATCCAGATTTATCTCCACACGGATATCTGTTTCTTTGGTTTTTCGCTCCTTTACAGCTTTTCGTTCGGGAGTAACCAGGTAATCGGCCACAGTGGTCCAGTTGCTGGCCGGAACATCCTCTGTTTTGACTGAAGAATAGTTTTTGATGGCTTCCAGCAGGTACTTGTTTTGAGCGGGTGTGCCTACAGAGATGCGAAGGCAGCCTTCGCAAAGGGGTTCGCGTGAACGGTCGCGTGCAATGATGCCTTGTTGCAAAAGATGGTTGTACATGGCACCGGGGTCATCCAACCGGATAAGGAAAAAGTTGGCGTCGGAAGCAAAAACCTTTTTAATGGTGGGTATTTCTTCCAGCGATTGCATCAACGCATCCCTTTCCGATATGATTTGCTGAACACGTTCTGTTGTGATTTGCGGTTCTGAAAGGGATTGCAGCGCTTTTTCCTGCGTGAGTGTGTTGACGTTGTAGGGTGGTTTTACCTTCATCATCAACTGAATGATATCAGCAGAAGCGAATGCTATTCCCAGCCTGATGGCAGCCAGCCCCCATGCTTTGGAGAGGGTTTGCAGCACCACGAGATTGGGATACTTGTCCAGTGCATTCACCCAGGAGCCTTGTCCGCTGAAATCCACATACGCTTCATCCACCACCACAAGACCGGGGAAGTTTTTCAATAGTTCCGCCATCGCTTCATCGTCAAACCGATTGCCGGTGGGGTTGTTGGGCGAGCACAGGAACAACAGTTTGGTGTTGTCTGTAGCTTTTTCAAGGATGGAATTTACCGGCAGGCTGAAATCCTCATTGAGCAAAACCGTTTCATACTCCACGCCATTGATGCCGGCACTTACCTTGTACATGCCATAGGTGGGAGCGATGGACAGTACCTTGTCCTTGCCCGGCTCGCAGAAAGTGCGAAACAGCATATCGATGGTTTCATCGGAACCGTTGCCCAGAATAATATTTCCCTTTTCAACCTGTTTGAGTTCAGCAATCCGCTCCCTGAGTTTTTGCTGAAAGGGATCGGGGTAGCGGTTCAGGGGTTTGTTGTAAGGGCTTTCATTGGCATCGAGGAAAATTCCTTCGTTGCCTGTAAACTCTTCCCGGGCCGAGCTGTAGGGCTTCAGGTTCAGGATGGCCGGGCGGGCCATCTTTTGTGCGATATTTTCGTTCATTACTTTTTCTGTTTTTAATGGGTGTTCATTTGGACAGATTCACTTCGACAAGCTCACTTCGACAAGCTCAGTGGCCGGAAACCTGGTGCCTGAGCGTGTCGAAGGCACAACCATCGTCACTTCGACAGGCTCAGTGACCGGTTATAACGAATCCAGTCTCAGGCTCACCGCCAGCTTGTGTGCCTGCAGGTTTTCGGCTTCCGACATCTGAAGCAGGGTTTCTCCCAATCCTTTTAATCCCGACGAAGTAATTTCCTGGAAGGTGATCTTTTTTACAAAACTGTCCAGGTTTACTCCGCTGTATGCTTTGGCAAAACCATTGGTAGGAAGGGTGTGGTTGGTGCCCGATGCATAGTCACCTGCACTTTCGGGGGTGAAATTGCCCAGAAAGACGGAGCCTGCATTGATAATGGCTTCAGCAATTTCATCCTTGTTTTTCATGGCGATGATAAGGTGCTCGGGGGCGTATTCATTGACCATTTCCACCATTTCTTTTGCATCTTCCATGACAATGATTTTGCAGGATTCCAGGCTTTGTTCTATCAACTCTTTCCTGGGTAACAGTTCAATTTGCCGGGCCATTTCGCTGATGGTATCCCGGGCCAGTTTTTCGTCGGTTGACAACAATATAACCTGGCTGTCGGGACCATGTTCGGCCTGGGAGAGAAGGTCGGAAGCTACAAAAGCAGCATTGGCTGTTTCATCGGCCATCACCAGCACTTCGGAAGGGCCGGCAGGGAGGTCGATGGCAATGCCCAGTTTCTGAACCGCCTGTTTGGCAGCGGTTACAAACTGATTGCCCGGGCCGAAAATTTTATTCACCACCGGGATGCTCTCCGTTCCAAAGGCCATGGCTGCGATGGCTTGAGCACCACCGACCGTGTATATGCTGGTAACGCCTGATATTTTTGCAGCATACAGAATGGCCGGGTTAACTTTCCCGTCCTTGCCGGGAGGGGTACAAAGGACAACTTCCCTGCAACCTGCTATTTGCGCAGGTATGGCCAGCATTAATACCGAAGAGAAAAGTGGCGCACTTCCTCCGGGTATGTAGAGCCCGATTTTCTGAATGGGTACCGGCTTTTGCCAGCACAATACTCCGGGAGAAGTTTCCAGCTTCACAGGCTCACACCTTTGGGCAGCGTGAAACTTGCGAATGTTTTCCGCTGCATTTTGAATGGCTTTTTGTAATTCCGGACTCACAAGGCTTCCCGATTTTTCAATATCAGCGGCCGGAACCTGCAGTTCTTCCAACTGAACGCCATCAAAAGTACGGGTGAAATCTCTCAATGCCTGGTCTCCTTTACGTTTTACTGCAAAGAAGATGTCTTCAACAGCCTGATCGAGGTATTCAGCATCAATTGCCGGGCGTTTTAGTAACTCTTCCCACGCTGCGCGGGGCGGGTTTTCTGTGATGTTGATTTGTGTTTGCATATTTTTATTTTTTATTTTAGAATGCAGAATTTAGATTGAAGAATTTAGATTGAAGAATTCAGAATGAAGCCTACGTATATCAACATTTTGTCTTTATTAAATGCTCTTTTTGTTGTTTGTTGAATTGCAACCGACCGCAGGGAGCTCAGCGAAG
>RECE01000046.1 GCA_007694165.1 Bacteroidota bacterium | reverse complement strand
GTATTTGGTCAGATGGAACTTACATGAATGACCTTATCCATTCTCTTTTGTGAGCGAGGTGCTCATGTAAGTTTCATTCCAACGACTTGAGAAAAAGACTTTATCTGTGGTCAGGTCCAGGTACCACATGCCGTCATAGGAGCTTTCAAGGATGAAGTTAAAAATGGTTTCATCGGTTTGGATGAGCCGGTAGAATTCACTTTTTAAATAGTCTTGCCCTGACTTCCCTTTTGTATCCTGATGTCCCATTGTAATAATTATTGACGGTTCGTTTGCCTGCAAGGGTTTTTGCGGCTTGAGGCGGCTTATTATCCTGTTTTCAGTTCTTCATAATCATTTTGCTTAAAGCACCTGATAAGGATCTCGTCCAAATCAAAAATCTATTAAAGTTGTCTTAAACTACAGACAAATTTAATGAATTGCACGGGTAAAAAAATGTTAAATAAAGAAGTGAAGAAAAATGATGTACCTATACAGATAAAAACCATCTGGTTATGGATGAATTTGCTAATGGATATGTTATTTTTACTATAGGTTGGGAATCCTTCAAAAGCTAGGCCTTATCCAGATGCTGAGCAGATAGGAATCATTTTTCATTATACTCCAACTGGATTTTGAAGGTGTTATCTAAAACAATAAGAAGAATTGCCCGGTTTGCCTGGCAATTGGCTTATGTTTTCCCTCTTTACAAAGACAATTCTTCCGACAAATAAAGCGCAGTAGCCCCAATAGCGGCTGAAAATACCTTGGAGCGTGCGTACTGGATATTGGGAATTTCTATTTTGAATGGATAGTATTTGCTGAGCAGGTCGCGCAAAGCCAAAACGATTTCATCGCAGCACAGATTTTCGCAAATGCTCAAATCGCCCCCCAGGGTAATTCTTTCGGGGTCAAAAAGGCCGGTAATTTTGCTGATTTCCTTGGCTACCAGTTTGCTGAGTCTGGAAAGTACCATATTGCTCAATTCGCAGTTTTTTCTTGAGTAGTTGTAAAGGTCGGCAATCTGAATGTCGGCAAGGCTTTTTACATTGGTTATCAAACTTTTTATATCCGGATTTTGTTCGCGTATTTCGTTTACGATAACCTCAAGGGAGGGAATTCTTGAAAATATCTCTCCGGCAACTCCATTGGAGCCTGTGTAAAGTTTCTGATTCACTATTACTCCCAGTCCCATACCTCCTACAAGGGGGTTGTACATTATATAAAGTATGTTGTTGATAAGGGTCCCTTCCTGATTGAACCATTGCTCACCCAATGCGCCGGCATTGGCATCATTGATGATACCCACGGGAATGTCAAACTCTTCTCCGATACGTGCCCTCAGATCGTAATCTTCCATCTTCAGTCCGAAAGAATAAACCACATTCTGGGTTGCAGGATCAACAATTCCCGGAATGGCAAGAGAGATATAGAGTAGCTTTTCCGGAGCATCATTGCATTCCGTAATGATTTCATGGATGGTATTAATGATGCGGGAGATGTTTTTTTCTGTTCTTCCCGGAGTAAACTCCTTTTCCACTTTCATCAGCACCTCACCTGCAAGATTCACCAATACAGCTCTGATGGCATGGCGCATAACTTCGAGGCCCATGATGATACCGTAATCGGGATTGACCTCCCATAAAACCGGACGTTTACCTCCCTTTTGTGTTGAGGTGCCAAATCCACTTACACGAATCAGGTTTTTTTCCTTCAAATGACGCAGAATATACACCAACGATGAGGGCTGCATTTCGGTTTGTTTGGACAATAAAGCGCCGGATACCTTTCCCTGTGCCCTTATCAAAGAAAATACCTTTCTGTGACTTCTTTCCTTAAGCTCTAACATATTTGTTTATTCATTGAGTGAACAAATTTAGGGATTTTTCTGAATCCTGCGAAAGATTTTTTTCCTGATGTTTGGGAAGGTGAAAGAAGTTTGTTCAACAAACCAACTTGCGTGTGTTTAAAAAGGACATAATTGGATTTTATTTTTGAAAACATGCTGCTGTAGTTTACTGTAAGATGCAGTAAATGAAGGGTAAATGCGAATTGCAAACTCAGGGATGGAGTGTTGCAAAGGTTGATGAAAAGTGGGGGGTAAAAGGCTGTTTTAAAATCCAAAAAAGTTATATTTTTAAAAAAATTAAAAATAGCTTTGATATTACTAAAAAGTTTAATAAACTTGTACCCTGAAAAGTGAAGAAAATTTTTTCATAAGTCCGTTTTTGGTTATTTGCATCCGAATTTTGCAATTGATAGTTTTGATAACCAGACCTGTAAGAGAGGATAAGAGAATCTTGTAACAAATATATCAAAAAACTCAATCATGAAGGCCATTTTTAAGAGCAATTTTTCTGAAATCACCAATGAAACCCGGCTGATGCAGCAAAAACTACGGATTATCCAGGCTATTTCACAAAACGGGCATGGAATAACAGTTCCTGACATCTGCAGGGAGCTGAAAATTAGTGCGCCTACTGGGATCAAACTTGTAAATGAGCTACAAACCGAAGGATTTTTGTCGGTGGTGGGAAAAAAAGAGACACAGAACGGACGTAAACCTTCCATATATGCACTAAAGAATGTCAACTTTTACGCACTGAGTGTTGAGATTCTTCTGAAAAGAATTACCGTAGGGATTGTGGATTCAAAGCTCAACACGGTTTATTATCGCCAGAAAACAGACTTCGTGCTTGAAAACACACCTGAATGTCTGCAAAATGTAGAGTCTTTTATCCGGGAATGCCTCGAGAATTCGGGAGTTGCCGAAGAAAATATGCTGGGTATGGGTATGGGGATAACCGGAAGGGTTAAAAGTGAAACCGGTGATTCGCTTACCTTTTTTAATTTCCTGGACCAACCCCTGGGTGAGCATTTGTCAAGGGAGTTTGAAATTCCTGTATTTATCAACAACGATACCCGCTGTGTGGGCATGGCCGAAAAAATCATCGGCAAAGCCACCAATGCCAACCATGCCATTATTATCAATTTGAGCAGAGGATTGGGAACCAGCCTCATTATAGACAATAAGATTATCAATGGAGGGATGGGATTTGCCGGTGAAATGGGGCATATGCAGTTTGGCAATCGTGAAAAAATGTGCCTGTGTGGCAAGAAGGGATGCCTGGGTAATGATGTGGGGGGCTATTCGCTGGAGGAGAATTTCATGGAAAAAATCGGTGAAGGCGAAAAAACCATCGTGGATATTCCCGATGATGGCACTACAGTCAGGTATGACGATATCCTCATGGCCGCTTTAAAAGGCGATGATCTCTCCATCAGGCTCGTACAGGAAATGGGCTATAAACTTGGAAATGCCCTTGGCAATATCATCAATCTGCTCAATCCGGAGCTGATTCTCATAGGAGGGAAGTTCGCCAAACTCAAAACCCTTCTGCTTGACCCGGTAAAAACCGGACTTTCCAGTTCTGCTCTTGTCAATCCCCTGCAAAGTTGCAATATAGAATTTTCAGAGCTTGGCGATTTGGGGGGCTTAAAAGGTGCAGGTGCACTGGTATTTGAATATTTTGAACTGATTAAAAAATAATTATTAACAACTCACTGCCTGTATGAGGCAGTATGGAAATCATCAAAATTTACAGTTTATGCAATATACAAAGTTTAACTTGCTGCTTGTGTTTTTTCTGCTGATTAGTTCAGCCGGATTTGCACAAAAAACACTTACAGGTGTTGTTTTTGATTCCAGTGGCAACACTTTACCCGGAGCAACAGTTGTGGTACCGGGTACTACAACCGGCGCTACTACCAATATCGATGGTGAGTTTTCCCTGGAGCTCAGAGAAGACCAGAATCAGATCGAGGTATCTTTTATCGGGTATCTTCCCGAAATTATCAATGTGGAAGGACTTGATTATATCGAGGTAGTCCTTATGGAGTCCATCGAGCAGTTGCAGGAGGTAATAGTTACCGCTTTGGGTATCAAGAGAGACGCCAAAGC
>RECE01000227.1 GCA_007694165.1 Bacteroidota bacterium | reverse complement strand
ACTGATACATCCTCTCAGTCCCATCTAACGCGTCATTCAAAAAATTCCATTCGGGGTTTAGTTTTTCAATGTGTTTGCTTTTTATGGTTGTGCACCATTTCTTTATTTGTTTTCCCCTTGAAATAAACAGATTGATATCGTCGTAATGCTCATAATAAATCAGGTATTTGCAATGGACATACTGCAGCAGCTTGAGATTTAGCTTCGCTGCTACTTTGTGGTCTCAGAGCAAGCGCCTCGAAATGACAGGGTTCTCCCCCCCTATTATCATTTGAGTGCATTGTCATTTCGACCGAGCGAAGCGACGGAGAAATCTCTTTTTTTTTAGGGCGCTTCAGTATTGTAAAAACCATGTGGATAGCAATTAGTTAAAGCACTGATGTTATTTACAAAAAAAGGGTGCCCCATCTGGTAAAAATACAAAATAAAGAAAAAAGGAAGTTCATGCCCTGACTAAAAATACATACATCGCGCTGTCATCAACCAACTACCACCCCATGCCATTTTTGCGCAGCGCCCATTTCAGACTACCCGTTTACCCGGGGCGTTGCCCCGGGCTTTGTTATTTAAGGCTTTCAGCCTTTTTATTGTACGCATCTCTGAACAGAAGATAATTTGCAATTATCCAGGATGCCGCTGAGCAGAACAAGTCAGGGTATGACTACAGTTCATGCCCCGACTAAAAATAAATGAAAGCTCCTATCAGTCAACCCTTCTTTGCCCCCATGAGCCTGAAAGGCTCTGACAACAAAGCCCGGGGCAAAGTAACAAAGCCGCCAGGCTTTGGAACGGCACCCCGGGTATCAGCGCATAAAACCAAAAGGGCGCTGCAGGAGACTGATCATCAATGGAATCGAAGGTGTTTGCAGCGCAATGGCAGAGAAGATGAAAGAAACAACTTTTATAGGACCACATATTGTTCTTGTTTTAACCTATTTTGTTCTTCTGAAACTTGCATGAGCACCGAGCGCTCAAAAGGATATGAACCGAACAGAGTGAGCTCACGAACACCACTAATAAAAAACGATTGTGAGTAATAAGGTCGTTTATGCAAGTTACATTTAGCCAATTACTTAGACCAATTTTATTCGAATGAAAACTTGTCCCAATCCAAAGGCTGAATATCTTCTCTTTCTATTGCTTGTCTAAACTCTAACCCCACGCGGAGCGGAATTTAGCTTCGCTGCTACTTTGTGGTCTCTCCCGCAAAAAAGCGGGATTGAAATGACAGGGTTTATGTCTGATAGAGGGGGGAGTGAGTAATCTAAAGTGTAAAAAGTATCAATATTTTCTTTTTACCGGCAAACAGTAATTCTTTATATTTGCCTGCTTAAACTAAATGAACAGCAAAACCATGAAAAACCTCATCAAAACCCAACTATTCTTATTCCTTTCTCTTATGATCTGGCAAACCCTTGCAGCACAAGCCCCTGAAGGCATCAGCTACCAGGCTGTGGTAAGAGATGCTGCCAACAATCTGGTACAGGAATCTCCGGTCAATATCCGTTTTATCATCCTGGCTCAAGGGGCTGAGGGAGAAGAGGTTTTCCGGGAAGAACAAACCCTGCAAACCAATTTCAACGGGCTGGTGAGTGCTGTAATCGGCCAGGGCAGCAATGCTACCGGCAGTTTATCAGCCATCGACTGGAGCGCGGGCAGTTATTTTCTTAAAACCGAGATTGACCCCGAAGGAAATCAGCAATACTCCATCAGCCATACCACGCAATTGCTTTCCGTACCCTATGCAATGTTTGCCAACGAGGCGGGCAATGTTTTCAGTGGCGATTACAATGACCTTTCCAACAAACCCCAGGGGAGCCAGCCGGGCGAGATGCAGTTCTGGGACGGCGAGCAGTGGGTTTCCGTGGAGCCGGGCGAGCATGGACAAACCCTCTCCTTTTGCAACGGAGTGCCTGTGTGGGGCCCCTGCGATGGCAATGGCGGAGAACCCGGGCAACCTGTGGATTATGATGGCAATGCATACGAAACCGTTATGATTGGCCCCAAAGAATGGTTTGCAGAAAACCTGAAATCGCTGCATTATGCCGACGGAACCCCCATCAACGGCGCTTTTGCACCCAATGGCAATGAAGATATGATTGAGTATTACGGCCGTTTGTACACCTGGGAGGCAGCCATGAACGGAGAAGAGGCTGACAATTCCAATCCCGGCACAGTGCAGGGTATCTGTCCCACCGGCTGGAGGTTGCCCAGCGATGCAGAGATGATTTCGCTTACCGAATATTTGGGTGGAAGTGGTGATGCAGGCGGAAAACTAAAAAGCCTCCGCACGGCACCCCAGGACCATCCCCGCTGGAACAGCCCAAACTCCGGTGCCAACAACCAGAGTGGTTTCACCGGATACCCTTCAGGAAGAAGAAATGCTGATGGCAGCTTTCTGGGCTTCGGAACAGGCGGATATTTCTGGACTTCCTCACAGGTATCAGCCGACCAGGCATGGGGATACCTCTTGTATTACAGTCTCTCTGGATTTTATAAGGATTCGGGCACCAAATCCTTTGGATTTTCGGTACGGTGTGTAAGGGATATTGAATAAAAACATCCATCTTAAGTGTATTGTAATCAGGAACGGGAACTTTATTAACGAATCACCCCCGAGCCCACTACTTCGTCGTCGTAATACCAGGCAGCAAATTGCCCTGCGGCGACGCCACGCTGCAGCTGATCGAAAAGAATGTAGAGCCCGTTTTCGCGCATCATGAGGGTGGCATCCTGCAATTCCTGGCGGTAGCGGATGCGGGCACGGCATTTTTTCTCCTCGCCGGGTTGCAGTGCCAGATCAGGGCGTATCCAGTGGATTTCATCTTTGGCAATAAATAGTCCTTTGCGGTTCAGACCGGGATGATCGTGTCCCTGTCCCACATAAACGATATTTTTCTCCACATCGGTACCTAGCACAAACAAAGGTTTCAACTTGCCTCCTATGTTTAGCCCCTTGCGCTGGCCAACGGTATAATAATGTGCACCTGGGTGTTCTCCGGCTATGGTGCCTTCCATTTTCGAGAAATCAAATTCGCCACAAAC
This sequence comes from Bacteroidota bacterium, assembly GCA_007694165.1. Taxonomy (GTDB): domain Bacteria; phylum Bacteroidota; class Bacteroidia; order Bacteroidales; family UBA7960; genus SKVR01. The sequence goes on along the minus strand of RECE01000227.1, from coordinate 899 downwards.
CCTCTCAGGCATGGACTTGTCCAGTTCATCAAACTGACGGCAAATATCCAGTAAAACAGGGTCATTCTCATCAATTTCGATCACCTGCCCGGTTTTAGGCGCAAGCTTTTGCTGCAGGAAAGTGGGCAAATCCACTTTCCCCACAAAACAAATCCCCTGCGAATCTTTTTTATGGGCGGAAGCCAGTTCCAGCTTTGCTGCTATGCGGCGCACTTCGGGTTTGTCGATATCTCCAATGGGAAATAAAACATTGTTCAGTTGCTCCTGCGAGAGCTGACACAGGAAGTAAGACTGATCCTTGTTGCTGTCGGTACCAGCCAGCAGTCGGGTTACTTCTCCCTTTTCGGTGGTTAGTTTCTCGGTACGGGCATAATGGCCGGTGGCTATATAATCGGCGCCAAATTTCCTGGCAGCTTCATGAAATACATCAAATTTGATTTCCCGGTTGCACAAAACATCAGGATTGGGGGTACGCCCTTTTTCATACTCAGAGAACATGTATTCTACCACACTTTCCTTGTACTTATCCGTTGAATCTACCACTTCCAGGGGGATTCCGATTTTGCGGGCCACCAGTTGCGCCAGGATGATATCTTCTTCCCAGGAGCAATCGCCCGAGAGAGTGACGCTGCTGTCCTTCCAGTTGATCATAAAAAGGGCCGTTACATCATAGCCCTGCTCTTTAAGCAGCCAGGCAGCAACGCTGGAGTCCACACCCCCTGACAATCCGATGATTACTTTTTTCTGCATGGTGCAAAATTACGATTTATCCTTTAGAATGTAGAATTTAGAATGGAGAATGAAAAGTGAAGAGTGAAGAATGTTGAATGTTGAATGTTGAATGTTGAATGAAGAATGCAGGTTAATCAGAAAGTAAAGCCCTGTTAAGGGCGACATTA
>RECE01000383.1 GCA_007694165.1 Bacteroidota bacterium | reverse complement strand
GCATATTTTTGAAAAGTTTTTTTGTAAATAAAATAAAAGCATTACTTTTGCAAAGCAAAATCGGGGTGTGGCGCAGTTGGCTAGCGCACTTGCATGGGGTGCAAGGGGTCGGAAGTTCGAGTCTTCTCACCCCGACTAAGCGAAACCGCTGATAATCAAATGATTATCAGCGGTTTTTTTTATTTTATACAGAAACCGGGATAAGCATTCCTTGTTTTATGGCAGACCGATGTCTTACATCCTATAATACCAGTGGCCTGGCTGTATCGGATGATTCCAGAAAATGCTGCTATCATTCATTAGTTTCCGGTTAAGTTTATGAATCCAATTTGTTGAAGACAACCCTCTTTTCCACCGTTGCGGGATCAGGTTGACAGGCAGTTAGCTTGACAGGGTGGGTATCTTTACTTATCTGAAAAACCGGTAACCTATTCCCCATTCAAAATAGTCGGCCAATGCAAACCAGTGATGCTTGACAGCAAACATGAGTGTGAGGTTGTTTTTGAAAGAATACCTCATGCCAAGGCGTCCGGTAAAATCCGGGATATTCTTTGTGGGTTTGTAAATATAAAAGCCTGGGTTCAGTATTACCGTAACAGGATTTTTTTCCAGTTCCAGAACCAGATGAGCAGCTGCCTGAAAGGGAAATGGTGACCCCTCTTCACCAAAACTGCTGTATGGACCGTGTGCCCACGTATCATTATAATACAAACCTACACCCAGACCTGTATTTAGTGCGGGCAGAATTCCATAAGCGTAATCCAATAACAAACCTGATGTAAATATCTTTTTGTCCGCAGCTTCGTCAACCTCCTTGATGCCCGGCGCAAACAAAATACTAAAGTTGTGCCTCTGTGCTCTCTCCTGGTTTTGCCCTATGGCGAAAGCACCGGAATGCCTGTGGTCAGAGTTCAGGTCCACACCAGCATGAAAAGTCAGCGTGTTTATTCCCTGGTTGGGTGCTTTGATTAATCCGTTTGAAACATGATTGAATGAGATTCCGGCCCTGAGCAACCATCTGTCTTTGACCAGCGGGATGCCCCCCGTTAACGAAATCTGTCCGTATGCATTTATGTGAGAGCCCAGGGCTCTGTTAAGCGGGTTATCTGCCGGATCATGTTTTTGGGTAACATAACCAGGCCCCAGTCCTAATTTCAACTGAACCGGATGTGTAGCAGTGAGCAATGGGAACAGCAAGCTGAAATATGCAGCATGTACATGGCCATACACCTCATTATTACCCAGGTTTGATAAAAAATACCCCACACCGGGTGCTGAACTCATCACAGTGGCTTCATTACTATTCAGAAAAATGGCATTCAAATCGAAACCTGTTATTTTATCCTGGTTCAGGGCAGCCTGAAGTGTGTAATGTGGTGTCATCCTGCCATGGTGAATATTCAGAATATAACAGACATTCCCATTGCCCGCAGTTAACCCTTCACTTGCGTAAAACAAAGAAAAGCAGGTAATGAACAGTATAAATCTAATGCACCGGTTTTTGAACATAGCTGTATTTTCAAAATGTAATTACTACATCATCATACGCACCTCCAAAAAATTGTTTGGTTTGGGAATCTAAAAGTAAGAAAGAAAAAACATACAGCCAATTGTAAATGACTCGTGCCTATGGCAAGTGGATATTCGGGTGATATTGCCCTGGATAACGAAATTATTGGCTAGTTGAACGCCATAGCTTCCCATTTTTATCTTTATGGTTTAAATAACAGTTCTCCTTCTAAAAAGATAGAATCTGTTTTTATCCTAATCTCATCAGTTGAAACATCCATGATTAACTTTATTCGCTGATAACCAATTATTCTTTCATATAAACATCCTCGTGTGTGCCTATAAGTTAATCATGCAAGTTTCAACTGTCATAATAATTCTAAATCCTATAAATGGTGATGGTTTCTCATACTCCAGTACAGAAGTATTTTGAACATCAAATCCCAAACAATTCCAACTTCCGCCAACAGCTAATCCTTTCTCATCTATCATTTCAGCAACATTACCATTCATATTGTAAGTGCCTGATATCCCTGCATTATAAGAGTCAACAGGTGCTGTTATAGTTATATTTGTTCCCATTTCACCCTTTTCATCTGTTTTAAAAAAAGCGATATTTCCTTGAGTATATTTCGCGATTGCAGGTCGCTGTGTTTCCTTATCTATGGTTAATATTTCATTGGGAATATGCTTGAAATTGGTTCGAAAAGCACCGTTTATTTCCCGCAGGTATATAGAATTCCAGGAGTATGGTCGGTTTTTACCGGCTTGTGCTGCATTTAACCATTCATAATGCGTTGGTAAACGGAAAATATATCTGTTCTCATTTTCTGAGTTGTTGTTATATTTTTCCGTTAACCATTCACAAAACAGTTTTGCTGATTCATGACTAATATTTACCACTGGATAGTTTTTGTAGGCAGGATGCCGCAGATAATTATCAGTCAAAGATTTCCCGTAACTTGATTGCTTTTTCCATTGTGCAGTATCTGGTAGTGCCTTAGAATATTCAGTATCAAGTCCTCTGCTTTTAAGATCTTCCAAAAAATCAAGGTATTCACCATTAGTCAATTCATATTTTGACATCCAAAACGAGTTAACTGCAATGGTATCAGAGTTCAGAATGGCGATACCTTCATGAATATATACAAATGTATCCCTAATGTCCTTAGGTGCATTTAAGGTAGTTTTCTTCTGTGATACGCAAGAATTAATAAATAACGATGCTATTATCAGCACTAATAGTAAACCTCTGTTTTTCATGTGTTTATATTTTGATTTTAAGTGGCCACATAGCTTGCATCCAATTACAATCATACTCCTGTGTGTTAAAAGTTTAGTCGTATTCTTTTCATGATGTCAGATGGATGCAGTGCTTTTGAATGATTAATGGCAGTTCGTCTCACAACCCCGGTTGAATTTTCAATTATTATGTTTCAGGTTGAAATTTTCAGTAAAACTTAAAAAAAACACAAATGGGGTAACTCTCATTTTTACATTCAATATTATGCCTTTCTTTAAAATCTGACAGAACAGAAGTATACTCATCAAACATATCCATTGTAACCCTATCCGTTTCAGGCCCAATACTGTTAGTTAAGGCGTAAGTATGATTGCAATTTTCGTATTCAGTTATCTCAACGCAAATTGATACATTTTCACCTATAGCCATTAGTTCATCTGGAAATCGCATGGTTGCATATAAAGGAGGAGCAAATACACTATAATTAACGTCTCCTGTGATTAAATCCGTAATTGTTAACGCAGAAAAACTGAAATGTTCATGCTTTTCAAATTCAGTAAACTCCTTTAGAATAGCACTAACCAGTTCGCCATTATCATATTCTTCTGTTTTTTTATTGAGAAAGACCCGGCTGTTTGTAATCCAAGTGCCATGTTTTAAACCATTTTTAAACTGTCTTCTTTGCAATAAGTACCTATTATGAAACTCCCTATGTATCGTTATCCCTGTAGAGTCAGCATGTTCTTCTCTAACTCTTCCCTGATGGTCAAACCGCTGGTACCATAATACTTCTCCTAATTTATATTTTCTCTTTTCTGATATATTTCCGTTAAAAAGAAAACTCTGATAAAGTCCGTGCTTAGTTCTCTCTTGGGGTCTAAACGTAAAATAAAGTGGTGGCCTTATCACGTAATACTTTTCCCTTATATTTTTCTCTCCATGGTCATATCTTACGACAACTCTTTTCAATCGATAACTGTCCTGTCCCAATAAGTTTAGGCCGCTAAAAACCAAAAAGAAAAATACTATAATTGTTTTCATATTCCGTTGGTTGTTGCGTTCAGGCATCAGGCACAACTTTAGGATCCCCAAAATGCACAAATCCATTTTTATAGCATATTGCGCTTATTCCTTTTATCTAAAATCCCAAAACATACCCAATTCTTCTCCCCTACCAACCCCTTCACCCATCAAA
>RECE01000329.1 GCA_007694165.1 Bacteroidota bacterium | reverse complement strand
TGGGGCGGTCATGTGGTTTTTCGCTTTGAAAACCCCGTGCAAAACCACCCTGACAATCCTTTTGGCATCGACTTCATTATTTTTGGAAACCCTACCACAACCTGGGCAGAACCCGCTTCGGTATGGGTAATGCAAGATGAAAACAAAAACGGATTACCCGACGGTACCTGGTACCAGCTGGCAGGAAGTGATTACTTTTTCTCTTCCACCCTGCACAATTACGAGGTTACCTATTTCAACCCGCAAACCGATAGTGCTGCTGATATTCCATGGGAAGACAATCAGGGCAATACCGGCGTTATCAACGCCAACAGTTTTCATACCCACAATTACTACCCCAACCACGAATATTTCCCGCATATCCCCCATGAGCAATACACCCTTAGTGGCAGCAGGATACAGGGGTTCACGGACAAAACCCATCCGGCGTTTATCAAATCACTTCCCCGGGCTTTTGGCTATGCAGACAACATACCCCGAAGAACTGCACCCTTCAATGTGCCCAACAACCCCTATACTACCGAAATTGAGAATGCCGGTGGCGATGGTTTTGATATCAGCTGGGCCGTGGATGAAGAAGGTAATTATGTGGAACTGGACGAAATTCATTTCATCAAAGTGCAAACGGCCATGCTCGATGATGGTGGATGGCTGGGAGAAGTATCGGCAGAAATCACCGGTGCTGTGGTGGTTGAACCCAACAGCGGCATTACGGGTATCCTCGACAGGGTGGTGGTGAAAGACCTCCCGCTGGTCATTGACCAGACCCCCTACCCTTTGGAAGCTTTTGCATTTCACAAAGGGAGATGGCAAAACGACCGCACCATCCTCTGGTCTTCCGATCTGGAAGGAGCATACGTAGATCAGGATGGGTTTCTGCACTTCGATGTATCGGGCGAACTTACCCTGACGGCCTACCTGGAAGACAATCCGGATATCTCCACAGCCGTTACTACCATGCTGGAATACCAACCCACCCATGTGAGCCATTTAGAGAACGAAAGCTTCAAAGTTTTCCCCAATCCCGCTTCCGGATTTATTCATATTGAAACAACAGGACAAACCTTTGTGAGGCTTTTTGATTTTCAGGGGAAAAATCTTAAGGAATTCAGCCACCCGGGAGGATTGCAAACTCTTAGCCTTGAAAACCTGAATCCCGGAATATACCTTCTTACTTTCACCAGTGCACGGGGAACAACCCATCAAAAAATCATCATCCGGTAACATTACCGGAGCAAAACTACATCATTGATGCATTTCAGCGTTATTCAGGACATAGTATCTCCCAAACTGTCAAAACTCCTTTTCACAGGAGCTCTGGCTATGTTTGTCTGGGCAGGGAATGTTTCAGAGTTGCTGGCACAAGAACGCAAAGACACCATTGAGCTCCATGAAGTGCAGGTGCATGCTGCAAGGATATTTCAGAAAGAAACTGCCGGCATGAAAACCACACAGGTAGACTCACTTATCATCAGCCAGAAGCTCAACCTTACGCTTTCGGAATTGCTTTCAGAAAACACACCGGTTTACATCAAGAGCCATGGCAGGGGCGCATTGGCAACGGCATCCTTCAGGGGGACTGCTTCCTCCCACACCCAGGTAAACTGGAATGGCATCCATATCAATTCGCCCATGCTTGGGATGGTGGACTTCTCACTTATACCCGTTTACATCATCGACGATTTGAACCTGACCCATGGCGCGGCTTCCGTGCGCGATCAGAGCGGTGGTTTAGGGGGCAGCATCAACATCTCCAACCGGGCTGACTGGACAAACACTGCTCAAATATCCTACACGCAAGGTATCGGAAGTTTCTCCACCTGGGATCAATACCTTAAAACAGGGTTGGGCAATCAAAAAGTGCAATGGCGATCAAGAATCTACTACAATCGATCTGAAAATGATTATACGTTCATCAACCGCACCATTGGCGAAATTGAAAACGGAGAGATTACCCATCCCGTTGACACCAACAAATATGCTTCATATTATCGCTGGGGCACTCTGCAGGAATTTTACTGGCAACCCTCGTCGCAGCAAATTGTCTCTGTGCAATGGTGGGGACAATGGGCCGATCGGGGTATTCCCAGGGTTATCAGTTCTGAGGGGCCACAAAATGCCAATATCGGTCAGCAGAAAGACAGTGACCATAAAGCCGTGGCACGCTGGCAGTGGTATGGAGAACAAAGCAGTTTCACGTTACGTTCGGGATTCTCACACAAACAACTGGACTATACTCTTACCAACCCCGTAAGCGGGTCAGAGCCTGTACCTGCCATATATTCAGAAAGCACGATGCAAAGCTTTCTGCAACATGCCTCCTGGAATACGCAGCTTTCGCCCCGTACCACACTGGAAACCAATGTTGATTTCAACCATCACCAGGTTCAAACCGCCGACTCCGTGGCCCGAACAGGGTATAACAACAACCGCAACGATCTTTCCATGCTTCTGGCGATCAGAAACCAGCTTCATGAGCGTGTTAACATCAACCTGATGTTGCGCCAGGAACATACCAACGGCAGTTTTTCTCCCCTTATTCCCTTTGCCGGGCTGGATGTCTTGCTTACCCAAAACAATCCTTTGATATTCAAAGCCAGCATAGCCCGCAATTACCGGCAACCCTCCCTTAACGATTTGTACTGGCAGCCTGGGGGCAATCCCGACCTGAAGCCGGAAAAAGGATTCAGCGTAGAAGCGGGACTGCAAAACTCCCTGGTCTTTTCCCATATTTCCCTTGAGTCGGAAATATCTTATTTCCGGGCAGATATTGACGACTGGATCATCTGGATCCCCAGTTTCAAAGGCTACTGGGAGCCTCAGAACATCAGAAAAGTAATATCGCAGGGACTGGAGGCACATACAAGCGTCGGGTGGAAAACCGGGGCATTTCAATATCGCCTGATGGGATCGTACTCATACACCCGGGCCATCAACCACGGCGATCCGATGGTATGGGGCGACGAATCGCGTGGCAAACAACTGGTTTTCATACCGGTGCATTCAGGCAACCTCATGGCAAATCTGCAATACAAGAAATTTTCGATTACCTGGCAACACAACTCCTACAGCGAACGTTTTACCACCTCCAGCAACGATGTGAGCCGCAGAAACCGGCTTTACCCTTACTATATGAACGATCTTTCCCTGGCAAGACAATGGAAGTTCAGCAAATGGAACCTGCAGGCAGAGTTCAAGGTTTACAATCTTTTTAATGAAACCTATCATACCATTTTGTACCGACCCATGCCGGGAAGAAACTATATGATATCACTGAAAACAGACATCAATAGATAAAAACATTTTTTTGACAATACCTTTACAACCCCAAAAGAACGAACATGCCCAAAAGATTATCACATTACAAGTATTTGTTTTTCCTGCTTTGGGGAGTTCTTATATTGAATTCCTGTATGGACGATGATTCCTTATGGCAAACGGATTCACCTGACTACTCTGTCCCCTCGCAGGGAGTATTTGTCATCAATGAAGGAAATTTCATGTATGGCAATGCATCTCTGAGCTTCTATGATCCTCTTGAAAAACAGGTCCTCAACGATATATTCTTTAGCACCAACGGGTTGCCCCTGGGAGATGTAGCCCAGTCGATGGCCCTCAGAGACAGCCTGGGATTTGTGGTAATTAACAACAGTGGCAGGATATACGTCATCAACACGCACACTTTTAAACTCAAGGGAAAAACAACCGGACTTACATCACCCAGACACATCCATTTTGTCAGTGATGACAAAGCGTATGTGTCTGACATTTACGCAAAAGCCATTACCATTGTCAATCCGCAAACTTTTGAAATAACCGGGACCATTGATGTGAGCAACCCCGAATCACAGTTCTACCAACATTCTACGGAGCAGATGGTACAGGTGGGGAAATATGTATTTACCAATTGCTGGAGTTTCGATAACAACATTCTGGTTATTGACACTGAAACCGATCAATGGGTGGAAACC
>RECE01000055.1 GCA_007694165.1 Bacteroidota bacterium | reverse complement strand
ATAGAAACGATGAAACGCCGGCTGAAACATAAAACTGCTTTCTGTTATCATTCAAAATCTGCATTCTCAGGTTCAAAGGGAAATCAACAGCCATAAATTCATAATCCACATATCCGGTTTCATCAATTACCATCAGATCATCAGAACCATAATAATTGGGGAGAGCCTCCATGGCAACACCAAACATTGAATTATCATCAAAACCGAACTGGTTGTACACCAGGATACCTCCGGTATTAATGCTCAGGTTTTCAAATAAGGGAAAATCACCTGTCACTCCTGCCGCAAAGCCTACTCCATCTGCTACTTCACCTGTTGTATAGGTTACCATTGAGCCTGCCAGAAACTGCATGGCTGAACCTCTGCTGCGGGGTTTGGGAAGCATAGCGTTGGCATAGCGTATTTCCGGGAATATTCCATTGATCGCAGGCTTGTCTGTTTCAGGTTCTTTCTTTATATCAGGCTGTATATCTGCCAGTGTTGTTTCAGTATCAGGTTCAGTGATTACTTTTTCAGTTTCAGCAACAAGAACCCGGGCAGGTTTTGCCTCCAGGTGTTGTTCTTCTTTTTCAGCAATTAACAGAACAGTGGGTGTATGTGATTTTCTTTCGTCTATCCCATTGTATTCAAATGAGAAAACTTCTTTTTCCCTGGCTGTTATTGATTCGGCTAGTTGAGTGTCAGGTTGGTCAGAGGTTGTATCTTCGGCAAACACTGCACCTTCAGTATGTCCGGAATCATCAGGTAAAGTCGTATCATGGGTTTGCGGTGTGGTTATTGCCATTTTAGCTTCATCTTCTCCGGGACTGAATGTAAACCAGACTGTGGCCGATACTACCAATAGCAAAATTACAGCAGCTGCAGCTCTTACTTTGTAGGGAAACAAAGCAATAATGCGGGGGCCTGATTTTTTACCAAGCCGCTGCTGCATAGCTTCCCATGCTTTTTCATCAACGGGCTCATGGTATTCATCAAAAACCTTCCTGATGTTATCTGCTAGTTTATCGTCAAATGGCTTCATGGTAAGGTTTGTTTTTCATTTCTGACCAGGACTTTTTAAGCATAAGCTTTGCCCGGCTTAATTGTGAGCGTGATGTTCCCGGTGCAATATCGAGCATTCCGGCAATTTCATCGTGCGAATAACCTTCAATCTCGTAGAGGTTAAAAACCAGTCTGTAAATTTGAGGTAAGCCAGAAAGTAATTCAAGGATTTCCTCAGCGTTCAGTCTTTTTTCCAGTTCAGGTTCGTGTGCAATTTCCAACTCGCTCACATCAAATTCAACATGTATAAAATATTTCTTATTCTCTTTGTATTTATCCAGCGAAGTGTTTACCAGTATTTTCCTGAACCAGCTTTTAAAAGGTTTTTCCAAATCATAACTCATTATGTTCTGAAACACTTTCATAAAACTGTCATTAAGAATTTCAAGGGCGTCGTCGCGATTGGGAGCATATCGCAGGCAAACCGACATGGCAAAGGCATAAAATCTTCTGTACAGCATCTCCTGGAAACGGCTTTTGCCTTTCCTGCATTCCAGTATTAAGTCCCGGTCAGTATAATTCTGTTGCTCCAAGTTCTGCTTTTTTTTCCTTTTCCTATACCTGTCTGAAGTTCAGACGCATTTCAAAGATCAAATATAATACAGTAATAACTGGCTTTCATATTTTTATAAAAAAGTTGTAGGGATCAGATCCGGCTTTTCCCCCGACCTGATCCCAGACAAATTTTACAATACTTCGAACTCGATTGTTTCCGGTCCCGATTCACCTGTATATCTCAATACCCATGTACCGGATTTTGAAAAAGTCCTGGTGAACTGCTGTTCTTCAAATTCGATCACCTGGGGACAAACCTGGTCAGCGCCGGGTGCTGACAGGCACACCTTCAGATTCAGAACAAAAGTGCTTTCATTGAGAAAAAAGCCTTCAAACTCATAACACGGAGTGGGCTTTGCAAACTCAATAGCAAAAACAGCGGGTTTACCGACTTGTATTTCATCGGGCATGTTCACATTAACGATGGCGGCCGAGACACAATCCGGTTTTTCTTTCCTTGGTTGATCTTTTAAAGGATCATCCATCTTTTCGCAGCTCATAAATGGTAATACTGCAAAACTTAATGCAATCAATGTTGCGAATACTTGCTTTCTTGTTTTCATTGTTGTGGTAATTTTAATGTTAGAAATAAAGGATTTATTAATTGCCAACTTCTATATGACTGAGAAGCCGGATATTTTGCGGATCAGAATAATCATACTGAAACAGGCCGTCATGACCAATCATCAGCAGAATATCTCCCAAAGGAATTACATCATAAGTGTCGATACCACGAAAGTGCGCGATCATATTGGATTGTATGGCCAGGGGGTTGGTTGCATCATACACCTTCAATCCGTCGGCACCATCGCAAATGAATAGGATACCATTATCTATACCCAAACCATGTGGATTAAACATCGGGTAGGATTTCAGAAGTGTAGGCGATTCAATATCAGATATATCTATTACGTCCAGCTGATTGGTGGTATTCATGCACCATGTACCTGCCCTTAATGTTACGTAAGCTATGTCATTTTCAACTACTACCGGATCGCAGGCATTTATATGATCAAGCTCAGATACAAATTGGGGATGGGAAGGATTTGCCAGGCTGTAAATCACCATACCGGTTGTGGTACCCACAAAAAGATGACCATCGTACCTGAAGAGTGTTTCCATTTCGCGCCAGCTTGAAATACTATCGGTTTGAAGCATATTTGCGGCATTGGAAACATCGATGGTTTTAAGCACATGGGGTTGTGCAATGCTATGCAGGTATTGGTTATTGAGCATAAAACGCGCCATGGAACCTGCAATACCTGCTGCATTTCCGGCACCTTCCATAGTAAAATCCATGGTTGCTCCAAAGCGCCACCAGGGCCAGCCACCCCCCCAGTGATGATATTCTGCTGTAAGGGTTTCTACTTCCCATCCAACAATTACCCCTTTACTCCTATCAATCTTATTCCATGCATAAGGCAAATTGAAATCAACGGGTAAGGGAAGTACTTCGGGAAATGCATTTTCAATGCGCGACACTTCAACCGGATTATGAATATCGGAAATATCAATGGCAATCAGATCGATATAGCTGTCAACAAACAACATATTGCCCCGAATGGCCATATCAACATTTCCTGTTATTTCATAGAAAGTAACTTTTTTAGGATAGGAAGGATTGGTGTTATCAATAATATGGATCCCCTCATTTACTTCATTGATAAAAATATAATTGTCTTTGAAGTATATTTTGCCGGCCTGCTGAATATTTCTTGCAGATTTAACTTTCGGGGGCTGACGAAATTCCTTGAAATCCATGTAAATGGGAACCATGGCTTCATAACTGTAAATATTCTCATCTTTATTACAGGACACTAAGCTGATGATCAGAATAAACATGATCATTACCGGGTAAAACATTTTCTTTTTCATGGCAAAGGATTTTTAGTTATACCCCCTATACGGGAAAAAAACGCTGAGTGCTGCAATGGGATGATTTTTTTTACTTCCGGACCCACCCCCGGCCCCTCCCTACGAAGCAGGGAGGGGTGTATCTGCAGTGGTTATTGTGAATCTGGAAATAGAAAATTTTAAAGTACCATTTCTTTGGTCTTTTTGACCCACCCCCGGCCCCTCCCTACGAAGCAGGGACCTGTCCCGTTCGTACGGGAGGGGTGTATCTGCAGTGGTTATAATGAATCCAGCAGTTTAATTCTTACTGTATTACCTTATTTAATTATCATTTTCCAAAATATGGTAATTTTAAATAAATAATGATCTAGTTTGATTCATGAAATACTCTGAAATAAGACATATCGTTAAAGATTTAAGGAAAAATATGACACCATCAGAGGTTTTATTATGGAAAAACCTTAAGGGTAGAAAACTTGATGGTTATAAATTCCTCAGACAACATCCTGTTTTTTATCAGAGAA
>RECE01000216.1 GCA_007694165.1 Bacteroidota bacterium | reverse complement strand
TCAGTTCGGCGCGCAGGTACTGGTAACGCACGTCGTCTACCTGTGCCAGGAGCTGGTCAAGAGAAGGTGCATTTTCAAATCCTTCCTGTTCGTGAACGATTCCCCTGATGATTTCGTTCAAAGCCTGGTCGTGGCGCGTTTTCTGGTAAGCCAAGAACTGCTCCATGATCTCCTTTTCACTAAACTGGTACAGTCCATTGTTGATTTGCCAGCGCATGTAAGCAGGCAACTGATCTGCCCGATTGTCCAATGCCAGGTTCACATCTTGTGATTTGGCAGCCTGGGGGTTTTCTACCATCACATCGCGTATCATGGCATTGTTGAAACCCTCCTCTTTAGCACCCAACGATGTCAGCACCTCTTCCGACAAATAGGGGGAGGTTTGCATCAGATACTGGTAGGTGTAGTAGGCATCGCCTTCGCCTGCCATTTCTACCTGCTGGGTCATCAGCTGGGTATTGCCGTCGTCCACGTAAGCTTGCAATAATACGGAGGTCTCTTCATAGTGGGTTTGGGCGTCTTGCTTTTGGGCGATCAAATCAGTGTATGGTGTTAAATCGATATGGATCGGACAAGAGAGGTTGTAATCAAAGTCAAATGCCTGCATTTCATAGAACTGAAAGTCTCCATTCCAAATCTCCGGTTTTACTCTGGGTTCCCGGAGATTATGATGGAAGTAGGAAACAGATTCGGCATCATTGACAAAATTGGAAATCAAAATTCTGCTGTCATTGCCGAATAAATTGCCCGATAGGGTAGAAGTGTTTGGACTGGTGGCATAGCCATGCAGTTCTCTGATTCCTACAGGTCTTGAGCTTGTTTTGCCCGGGGCTACATAAATGTCATAAGCATTTTCTTCAAAGATATTGCATTTTATCATTAGCCCTTCCTGGGGATTTAATCCTTTGTTTTTTCCGATGGATTCAATGCCAATGGAGAAGTTTATAAAATTATTGCGATAAATTTGATTTGTTTGATTGCCGGTATTGTTGGCAATGATTCCCAGGCTGCCACATTGTGTTGACCCATTGGAATTGCTTTGAAGCATATTGTTTTCGATGACAAAATGGGCTGATTTGTCAATGTAAATCCCATAGGTGTCCATGCAACGAGAATTGGTGTATTCATATCCTGGTTTTACCAGAAACTCATTGTTTTTGATGGTTACATTGTCCATCCCATTGAAATAGATCCCCCGGTGGGAAGAAAAATCAGAATTGTATACCTTGAAAAAGCGATTGGGATTGGAAGATGTGGCGTAAATTCCGTGCTTTAATTGGTCGAAATCACTATTGTACACCATGAATGTGGCGTTGCTTCCCAATATCCCGGTTCTGCCATTTGGGCCGGAAAGGTCAAGGTTGGTTCGGGTTTCGGTAAAGTTGGCATGATTGAATACCACCCCCTGCACTCCTGAGAGTTTTACGTTCTCATGGTGGGTACTGAAAAGCGTATTGTCATCAGTAGTAAAAAGACAATGGTGGAAATAAGAAATATTATCAATAGGCTGACCCTGAGAATTGGTGTTTTGGTAGCTGTTGAATTCAATGTCGCGCTGATTATTGATAAATTGAGCATTGTTGACCTGTAAAATGCCTCCCTGGTTGCCCGGAAAACTAAACAACTGGCTGCCTACTTGCACCCCAGTTACTGCATTTTCGATGACAGCGCCATTGCTAAGGATAAGTGCACCCTGGTTTTGAAAGGTTTGGGGTAGCAGAGAATTGCCATTTACCCTGATACCCGGCCAGGTGTTTTGTGATGCGGTAAGGGTGCCACCATCAACAATCATTTTGCCGCCTGGGTTGATGGATGTTTGAATGTTGTCTAAAACACTTACTGTTGCAGAGTTGATTTGAAGAATACCACCAGCAGCAATACGTATGTTTTTTGGTAACAAAACGTTCCTGTTTACAGGAATTTCCTCTTTTATGGTTGAGGGCAAATAATCGTACAGGATAGAAAACCTGTTGGTGCCGCTGTTTATGGATTGAGGTAATGAAGCATCTGAGTAGCTAATCTCAATGGGTACACCGTTATGGGTATCATAGTCAATCAGCACAAATTCCAGCAGTTCACCATCGTATGGGTTGCCGGTGCTGCTTTCAATTAACTCAAGAAAAAACTTTCCGGGAATGATACCCTCAAGCAGCGAAGTTACATCCAGCTCAATTTCTATGGGCTCAACGCTATTACCTTGCATGGGCAGTTCGCCACCTCGCCTATAGCTGTAGGCATTGAAAACCTGGCTACGGATTGGAACTGTAGCATCCGGGCTCTCGGCTACACCAGCTCTAATATTTATCGTATTACGAACGGGATGCGATATCTGAACTCTAACCGTTACCTTCGGAGTATATTCTTCTTTAATTTTTAGTACATGAACATTTTTAGGACTAATTGTACCCGGCCCCTGAGCCAATAAACGATAGGGCATTTAGACAAAGCCAGAATCATTTTGGCTTGGCCAGTTTGGACCCCATGAATTCGCCACTTTCAAAGCCCCAATCTCCCATTCAGCCATATTGCCTTCGGGGTTGGTGAACTGTCCATCACCATCGAAATCGAATTTGATATTGTCGTTGTAGCCCACGATGGTCATGGCATGATAACCGTCATTTCCCCAATTTCTAACAATTCTTTTCCCTGGATCAGCACTTTCGGGTGGAAGAAATTCATATTTAGCTCCCCACATATAACATGCAAAATTAGCTAATCCACCGGTTTCGGCTCCTTCGGCATGATCATTAATCCAGTGCTTCAGGGCTTCAAGACCTTGGGGAGTAGAAACATTAATGGTGTGATACCCATCGATAACTCTGTTATCCATGGATGAATTGTATTTATCATAGCCTGTTTCCCATATTGTTCTTCTTCCATCAGCCACGCTAATAGGTTTCCACAGGCCGCCATACTCTTCTACGGATGGTATTCCCGAAGTATTAATGATATTCCATCCCTGGTAATACCATGAGCCAGCACCGGTACCTTTGTTTAGATAGTTCCAAGTATAATGTGTAGGGTATTGATTTGCAGCATGCAAATTATTATTGTTTGCTGGCAGATTCCTAACCCTGTTAATCTCATAGGTAAATAAATAGGCAATACCGCTTGCCTGGCCGCAGCTGCCCCCATCCTGATTGAAAATAGGCCTGAACCATTCTTTTTGCGAATTATCTACAATAGAGGGAAGTGGTGTAGATAAGGATTTGGTGGATAACGTTAACATTGGAATGGCATCTAATTCCGCCTGAATTTCAGGTGTAATTTCCGGCAATCCCCCTGCCCACCAGGGATTGTCATTGGGGTTGGGATTTAAATTGATAAGCTGGGCGCTTACCTGCATGGCTAAGCTTGTTAGCAGCCATAACATTAATAAAAGAATGTGCTTTTTCATAATAATTTGGTTTTGATTAATAATAAATAGAATTAAAAAGCCTGTGGGTTTCACAGGTTTATCGTAAGACCTTAATTATTGGTTTTGAATATTTTTGCCTGTTTCCCTCAATGCTTATGTAGTAGAAGCCCGCAGAAAGGGTTGAAAGGTTTACCGTAAAGCCCTTTAGGTTGCATAAACTATTGCTATAAACCACCCTACCAAGTGGGTCAATGACCCTTACCGATAGAGAGCCGTGCAGGGGTTGTTCATTCGGCAACTCAATATGTAAAATGTCTGAAAAGGGATTGGGATATATTTTTAACTCAATGGTTTCTTGTTGAATTATTGAGTTGCTGCTAAAGACAGGTTGGGTGCTTCGGTACAGTACCCAGCGGCTGTAGGCATATAAATAACCATCGGGTGATAGCGATAAACCCTCTACAGTAAGGTGGTAATCGCTCATTCCCGTAATGATATGATCCCACGAGTCGCCGTTATCTTTAGTACGGTAAACCCCTCCTGGTCCGCCATGCTCACGGGTACAACCGATGTAAAGCACATCATTCGGGTCTATAGCCATTGAAGTAACCCATACATTGTATG
>RECE01000239.1 GCA_007694165.1 Bacteroidota bacterium | reverse complement strand
ATCAAATCAGCAGAAACAATGCAGGTGAAAAAAATTCAGGTATTTCAGCCTTAATTAATTATTTTTACTCAGGTTAACAATATTTCTGTTGGCTTTCGAACACTTAAAATCATACCAACAACTATTTATGCGTCAGCTACTATATTCAATCACAGCATTTCTGTTTTTGGTTGCCAATATTGGTTTTTGTCAGGAAGTCAGTGTTGAACGATATACCCAGGAAGATGGGTTGCCCAGTGATTTGGTAAAGGCTTTAGCGATGGACAGCAACGGCTTTATTTGGGTGGGTACCGATTACGGAGTAGCGAAAATTGAAGGTGGAAATATTGTAAAGCCTTTAGCATTCAACCCTATCGATGGAATGTATAAAGATCTTTTTTATAGCCCTCAGGGGTTGATTGCTGCCTCAGATAAGGGGATATTTAAAATAAGTCAGGATTTCAGGGATTTGCATATAAATTATTTTTCAGAAGCATTGGGTTCTTTGCCCCACCACAGATATGCCAAACAAATCTTTGAATCAAAGGATTCATCCATTTGGATAGCATTTCAGAATCGTATTATCAGAGTTATAGACAACAAGGTTTATGAGTACACTTTCCCCGAGAAGAATAACACTTATCATTTTTTTCGGGGTTTTCAGTTTTTCGAGGTTGATAGCAATCAATTTTTTGCGCTATCGCAGAAAGGCTACCTACATTTCTTAGACAAAAACAAAGAGGAATTTGTTGAAATACCATGGGATTTCTCAGGCACTGAGATATTCAGTGTTTTTAAACTGAATGATGATCAATTTTTGATTGGGAGCAATAAAGGATTGCTGCAAATGAACTTTGAAAACGGAGAGATAAGTGATGTTAAAAATCTGAATTTCAAATATCCTGTTTCAGTTATTGTGCAAACATCGGAAACGGAATATGTTGTTGGAACCTGGCAGGGTGCTTATCATTTGAGTTTTGCCGATGCAGGTTTACAGTACAGTTTGATAAGCGAAACAGAGAAATTAGATATTCAGGACATTATACTTGACAATCAAAGACAAGTTTGGATAGCTACCGGGAATGGTATTTTTGCCTACAGGCAATTGACCTTTTCTCAGCCATTTGAAGCGTTGAAAAACAAGAATATCAGAAACTTTAGTCATTCAGATGCCCTGTTTTTCAGCGCTGAAAATCTGGTTTACAGGCTTGATAGCAATAAGCAATTACGCAATTTCTATACTTCAGAACATGGCGAAGTAACTGCACTATTTGCCCACGAACATGGGTTGTATATTGGCACAACACAGGGGCAGATTATCCAAAAAAAAATCGATGGCAGATTTACTATACTTGATTTTTCCAAACAAGGAAATGATGTTTATTCTTTGGCACTCGACAAAAACAAGAATCTCTGGTTCCTGCAACATCGACCCAATGGTGCTGCCTTGCTGAAAATTGATAACGTGGGAAATATACTTGATTTAACTCCTGTATTTTACAATGAAGGTGATCATAACCTAAACAAATTGAAGATTTCGCCTCAGGGAGAACTATATATTGCTGCAGGAGGCAGAGACGAATATTTGTACCATTATAATTATGAAACAAAAAGAATTGAGAATTTAAGCATAACCATAGAAGCAATTGGCAGCGATTTGTTATGGAATTTTGATTTGAGTTTCTTAGAAAATGATACCATATTGTTAGCCAATCAAAAAGGTGTATTTTCTTTTTATAATAATAAAATGGAGTGGCTTGATTTGGGCTTTTATACCGATAAACTGGCAATGGCAGTACTTGCGGAAAAGCACAACAGAATCTGGATAAACTTTCATGATGGCCTGGTATACTATGACTACAAATCAACCATACTATATAACGATGTAGATGGTTTACCAAGTAAGTTTATAAATCCGGGAGGCCTGTTTATTGATGAGCAGAATAATTTATGGGCAGGAACAACAAGAGGCTTAGCTGTTACTGCAATCCCGGAACAAATGCCACAATCTTCAATGCCTGTAATCGCGGGCATTAAAAAGTCGGGGGTTACTATTGATGGCATTGCAAATAATAAATTTCTGCAAAATAGTCTCCTCCAGTTTACTTTTGCCTCACCCGATTATCCTGCCAAACATGTCCAATACCAATATGCATTGGTGGAAAACAATGAGGCAGTTCAATGGATTGATCTTGCAAAGAAAACAGATTTTCTGTATGTCGAATCTTTAACAAAGGGGAATTATACCTTAAAAATCAGAGCCAGAAACAAAGGCCATTTTGTGTGGAGTGAACCAGCCATTTATCAATTTAAAGTGTATAAAATTTGGTATACCCGACCGGAATATATTGTTGGTGTTAATTTAATCATCCTGGTATTGGGTTATTTGTTTTTACAATACAGGCAGGCAGAAAACAGGAGAAAAAGAAAAGAGCTTGAAGATATTATAACAGATAGAACCAAAGAATTGGTAGAGAAAAATGAAAAGCTGGTAAAAACACAGAATCAACTCATTCAATCGGAAAAAATGGCCTCGGTGGGTATCCTTGCCGCCGGAGTTGCACATGAAATCAACAACCCGATAAATTATGTAAGTGGCGGTATAGCTGTGTTAAAAAAGACCATCCAAAAACTGGAAGCCCACCTGAATAATTTTAGCCTGGCCTATTCAAATTGCGATCAAAAAACCAAAGAGACTTATAATTTGCCCGACGAAATTGCGATTGCAAACATAACCAGGGTAACAGACAGTATGTTTGGCACCATTGAAGAGGGAATAAAAAAAACCACTGATATTGTGCAAAGCATAAGAATATTTTCAAGTAGTTCGGAAAATGTATTTGTGCAAATGGATATCAATGAAGCACTTGATAGCATTTTACTAATGCTTTACAACAAATACAAAGGGCGTATTGATATAGTTAAGGATTATGATACCAACACAAAAATTATAGCCGCACCGGCAAACATCCAGCAGGTTTTCATGAACTTACTGGTAAATGCCATTCAAGCCATTCCCCAAAAAGGAATCATTTGGATTAAAACCCAAAGAAAACAAAGTACTATCAAAATATCCATAAAAGACACCGGCAAGGGGATACCTAAAGTAATTCAAAAGAAAATTTATGACCCTTTCTATTCTACTAAAGATATTGGCACAGGAACCGGCCTGGGCTTGTATCTTTCGTATACTTTTGTGCAACAACATCACGGAACCATTCAGGTATTCTCTGAATCCGGGAAAGGTGCCGAATTTGTGGTCGAACTACCATTAACACAACAACAAGCCAATGGATAAAATATTATATATCGACGACGAACCCAACAACCTGTCAGTCTTTGACGCTTTGCTCAGCGACCGGTTCAATGTATTTGTAGCAAACAACACCATTGAAGGTGCTCAGATTCTTGCAAAAGAAGAAATAGCTGTTGTAATAACAGACCATAGAATGCCCGATGAAACAGGGCTTGATTTCATTGTCAGAATTCAACCTGAGTATCCCGACGTTGTTTTTATGATTCTTTCGGGTTTTGCTGATTTTGATATCACCATCAGAGCCATAAATAGCGGTTATGTATATCGCTTTATGCAAAAACCATGGATGGAGCAAGAGCTTATTATTGATATAAACAATGCTCTTGAACGATACAAATTTTTGTTGCAAAACAAACAGTTGCTTGTAAATCTTGAGGTGCAAAATGCCGAATTAAAGCAACTTAAGCAACTTTTAGAAGACGAGAATTCCTACCTGAAAACAGAAATCAAAGCAGTTAAAAATTTCGATTATATCATTTCGGAAGACGAAAAAATGCTGGAAATTCTGCAAAAAATTGAGCAAATAGCTGCATCAGATGCTCCGGTATTAATTACCGGTGAAACCGGAACCGGTAAAGAACTCATTGCCCGTGCCGTGCACGATGTAAGCAACAGAAGTTCGGCTCCCTTTATTTGCGTGAATTGTGCTGCTATACCTGAAGCCCTTTTTGAAAGCGAACTCTTTGGTCACGAAAAAGGAGCATTTACAGGTGCTATTGCTACAAAAAAAGGCAAGTTTGAACTGGCACAGAAGGGAACCCTTTTTCTGGATGAAATTGGTGAATTGCCCTTAAATATGCAAGTGAAATTATTACGTGCAATTCAGGAAAAAAGCATTGAACGTGTGGGCGGTTCCAATAGTATTAAACTAGATATTCGCATAATAACCGCCACCAATTTGAATCTGGAGTTGCAGGTTAAGGACAGTAAGTTCAGGAGCGATTTATTTTACAGGCTTAATGTATTTCCCATTGAGTTGCCTCCATTGCGCAAAAGGCGCAATGACATACCTCATCTTTTGAATTACTTTTTGAATAAATACAATGCCAAATACCACAGCAACATAAATACTATTCCCAATAAAATTATTTCAGAACTAAAACTATACGACTGGCCGGGAAACATCCGTGAGCTCGAAAATATTGTTGAACGTGCTGTAATCACATCCACTGGAAATCAACTGAATATTGAGTGCCTGTTACCGGCAATCAGGGATAACAACCAAAATGTATCTGAAAATATGGAGGATGTTGAAAGAGCTCATATCCTGCAAATTCTCGAAAGAACTTCATGGAAAGTTTCCGGTTCCGAAGGTGCTGCCGAACGCTTAGGCATGAACCGTACAACCCTGCTTTCGCGCATGAAAAAGTTGAATATCTCCAAATAATAATTTTGCACCCCCGGCTTTCAGGAGATCTCGCTCTGAGTTGCTGGAAGCTGGAAGCTGGAAGCTGGAAGGGTGCATTAGATAAGCCCTGGATGTTTGAAAACATCCAGGGCTTTTTGTTTTCCTGCGTTTCGACTCATCTCAACTGCCGTATCTGCCGGATCCCGCGAAGGGTCAAAACTGTTGGTATTTCGTCAAAACCCCATTCTTTTTGTCGAAATATCGTCAATTATTCAACGTGAAGAAGATTCCTGAGTGGGTTATTAGGTTTGTTATCAGTTGATTACGGGTTTGGGCATTAATATTGAAACTAAGGGTACAAACCATTTGTAAGCATGACATCAGCAACAAAAATAACAAACAAAGATTTTGATAAGATAAGGCTAAAATATCAGGGACTTGTCATCTTGGAATGTGCCGGTGACCATAATGGCCTGTTAAAAACCATGGAATCGGTAATAGATAAACTTCAGGAAAGTATCACCATTCCTTTCAGGCACCTTAGAATTGACCCGCAGAAAGATGCATTCATCATCCATCAGTTTCACGTCTTCAAAGAACCTTCCTATTTGTTTTTTTTTAATGGGAAATTCATTGACAGGCTGGATGGTATCATTTCTTACAATGACTTTTCAAGAAGGATAAATGAACACATTACTTCATTGACAATAGACAACAATGATTCTTCACTGATTTAAAAACAGCGTTTATGAAAAACAGAATTAAACGGAAAAACCAATTACACAGGCAGAATCTCGTCAATAAATCAACGATAAAAGGTTCCTGAGTGAGTTATTCGTTTTGATAACAGTTGATTACGGGTTTGGGCATTAATATTGAAAACTAAGTGTACAAACCTTTTTCATGATAAAAGCAATAAAAATTCTTGACAGATTATATGGGGTCATTTCATTCATAGATAAATAAACAGATTATTAACCAATAAAAAGTGAAAAATGCAATACACAAACAGAGTAAAAACCAGAAAGTTGAAAGTAAAAAGTTTGGGAGTGGCAGCACTTTTGGCTTTTATCTTTTCCCTTTCTACTTTATCGGCACAGGAAAGCGTTAACGCCACAGGCGGTAATGCTTCGGGCAGCGGAGGCACGGCGAGCTATTCCGTAGGCCAGGTTGCGTACCAAACCCATACCGGCACCAATGGCTCGGTAGCGGAGGGCGTGCAGCAACCCTATGAAATATCGGTGGTAACAGGAATTGAAGAAGCCAAAAGTATAAACCTTTCGGTAACGGCTTATCCTAATCCCACCAGCGATTATCTTACATTGAATATTGATGAATTTGATATTTCAAATGTATCCTATCAACTATATGATATGCAGGGAAAACTTTTACAAAGCGAAAAAATTACCGATAACCAAACAAGCATTTTCATGAAAGATCTTGCACCCGCCATCTATTTTGTAAGGGTAATAGTAAAGACGCAAGGTCTTGCGTCTCAAGAAGTAAAAACTTTTAAAATCATTAAAACTCAATAAGGCTGTGTTTTTTTATAAAAAACATTTGGACGAATTGGTCCGATAGCAAAGAATACAAAACCAGTAACATATTAAAAAGCAATTAATTTAAAAGAAATAAACTATGAGAAAAGTACTTACATTTTTAATCGCCGTATTTCTAACGGCAGGTGTTTTCGCTCAATCACCCGAAAAAATGAGCTATCAGGCAGTAATCCGCGACAGCAACGACCAATTGATAGCCAATCAGGGTGTTGGGATGCAAATAAGCATTTTGCAAGGTATGTCAGGCAGAACTGTGGTTTATATTGAAACCCAAACCCCAACCACCAATGCCAATGGTTTGGTAAGTATTGAAATTGGTACAGGAGCGGCTGAAAGAGGCCTCTTTTCAGCCATTGACTGGGCAGAGGGTCCTTACTTTATCAAAACTGAAACCGACCCTACTGGCGGAACCAACTACACTATTACAGGCACAAGCCAGTTGATGAGTGTTCCTTATGCATTGTATGCAAAAACTTCGGGCAGTGCCATTGCCGGCCCGCAAGGCGAACAAGGCCCACAAGGCGAACAGGGAATCCAGGGTGAGCCGGGCGAAACCGGTCCTGCCGGTCCTCAGGGGGAAGCCGGAGCAGCGGGTGTTGATGGAGTTGATGGAACTGATGGAGTTGATGGAATTGATGGGAAAACGGCATACGAAATCTGGATAGATGCTGGTAATACAGGAACCGAAGCTGAGTTTCTGGCATCGTTAATTGGAGCTCAGGGCGAAACCGGCGAACAAGGTTTACAAGGTACAACCGGAGCCGTTGGTCCACAAGGCGAAACCGGACCTGCTGGCCCACAAGGCGAACAAGGCATTCAAGGTTTACAAGGTGAAACCGGAGCCATGGGCCCACAAGGCGAACAAGGCATTCAGGGTGAAGCGGGTGTTGACGGAATCAATGGCATTGACGGAGTTGATGGAAAATCAGCTTACGAACTTTGGACTGATGCCGGTAATACCGGAACCGAAGCAGCGTTTTTAGCCTCCTTAAAGGGAGAAAAAGGGGATACCGGTGAAAAAGGTGACACAGGTGCGCAAGGTATTCAGGGAGAAACCGGAGCAGTGGGTCCACAAGGCATCCAGGGTTTACAAGGTGCAATGGGTGCGGTTGGCCCACAAGGCGCAACCGGACCTGTTGGCCCACAGGGCGAACAAGGCATTCAGGGTTTACAGGGCGACATTGGCGCACAAGGTCCACAAGGTGAGCAGGGAATTCAAGGCGAAACCGGAGCACAAGGACCACAAGGCGCAATTGGTGCACAAGGCCCACAGGGCATACAGGGAATTCAAGGTATAGCAGGTGCCGATGGCGTGGGTGGAGTTACCCAGGTTGCAGCAGCAAGCATACTTTCTTTATCAGGAGCAGGAACAGTAGCCAGTCCTTATGTTATTAATGCTACCGAAACCGATCCCATGTTTAATGCCTGGGACAAATCAACCGGCATTTCAATTTCCGAAACTCAAATCACCGATTTAGGCTCGTACCTTGAAACAGAAACCGACCCCTTGTTTACCGCCTGGGACAAAGATTATGCTGATTTAATCAATAAACCAACAACCATAACTACCGCCCAGGCCGAAGCTATTGTTGCCAACACTGCCAAAATTGGAGTTACTCCCGGCACCGCAGCTGGTCAAATGCAATACTGGGATGGTACTGCATGGGTTATGGTAGCACCTACGTTATTCGAAGGTGCTACTTTGCAAATGACAGGTGGTGTACCCTCATGGGTGGGCGGAGTATTACCGACTGTAACCAACCCTACTACGGGCAGAATCTGGATGGATCGCAACCTGGGAGCTTCCAGGGTTGCCACCAGCAGTACCGATGCCGCTTCTTATGGCGATATTTACCAGTGGGGTAGAGCAACCGACGGACATGAAAAACGGACATCCGGTACAACCACTGTTTTAAGCATTACGGATACCCCCGGACATGGTAACTTTATAATTACCAATACATCCCCTAATGACTGGCGTTCAACACATAACGATAATTTGTGGCAAGGCATTAACGGTATCAACAACCCATGCCCAACTGGGTTTCGTTTGCCAACTCTTAACGAGTGGTATGTTGAACGCGCAACCTGGAGTGGCAACAACAATGCAGCCGGGGCTTTTGCTTCACTGCTTAAATTACCCATGGCGGGATTCCGCTACAACTTTAATGGTGTGATCGTGAATGAGGATGTCGCAGTCATGTATTGGTCGACTACCGTTAGCGGATTATATAGTTACTACAATATGGGTTTCTATATCACTAGCAGCATGGCCACTGAGAGCCATAACCCAAGGAGTTTCGGTGCTTCTGTTCGTTGCATAAAGGACTAATTAACTTAATGAAATAAAGAAATGACACTAAAAACTCCCTGTCCCGCTTATTCAGCGAAATACTCAAGGCAGGACGGGGAGTTTTTTACAACTTTCAATCTGTATGACTGAGGGAATTTCAAAATGTCGGTTGGATGTTTACAAAACAATTGTTTTATGAAAAAGATTAAAATTATCCTTATTTTACTGTTCTTTTGTGCTTCAGCATATTCACAAAATACTGTTACAGGCACATTTCCCGTCCTTGCCAATCAACAAATAAAATTATTTGGGTTTGATGGTTTTGAAACCTACGAAATTGATTTCGTAACAGCCAATCATCAGGGCGTTTTCAATATTTCCTATGGTAAAAGTGATATTGGCATGGGCTACCTTATGGCAGCCGACAACAAACCGTTTTTCGTAGTTCTTGGTGGAGAAAGTATAAAACTCACAGGTGAAACATTTGCGTTTGCTGAAACCATTGAAATTGTGGAAGGCAGAGAAAATCAATTGTTTGAACAATACGCTTCTGAGCATCAACGCAGGGAGCAGGCATTGAGTGCATGGGATTATCTGGAAAGAATTTATACCAGAGATTCCCTTTTTGCGGTGCAGGAAATTCCCCAACAAGCCATAGCAGTTGAAAAGCAACGGATAAAAGCAGAAGACAGCCTTTTTCTGGCAAGTTTAGACCCGGAAACTTATGTAAGTTGGTATTTGCTGGTTCGTAAGCTGGTAAGTTCGGTTTCCACCATAGCCCAATTCCGCACCGAAGAAATTCCGGCTGCCATGGCAGCGTTCAGGAGTTTAGATTATACCGATACACGACTGTATAAAAGTGGTTTGCTTCGTGATGTTATCGAAAGCCATTTTTGGTTAATAGAAAACAGTGGCCGCTCTTTGGATTCGGTATATATTGAAATGAATGTCTCTATAGACCGTATGATTGAAAGCCTTATTGCCGATGAGAAAAAACTGAATGAAATAAGCGAATATTTGTTTAAGCTGTTGGAAAAACGTAGTTTGTTCGGTGCATCTGAGTACCTGGCATTGAAGCTGCTCAATGAAACTGCCTGCACCATCAACAACGATTTTGCCGCCCAACTGGAAAGCTACCGAGCCATGAAAAAAGGGAATACAGCTCCCGATTTTGATTTCAGCAAGGGTTTTCTTGCACCTGGCTACCAGCCCACCCAACTGCCACAAAAACTTTCTGATTTGAATAGTAAATACACCGTGGTGGTTTTTGGTGCAAGCTGGTGCCCCCAATGTCCGGTAGAGCTTATGCAAATAGCCCGGTTGTATGAAAAATGGAAACAACACAACATAGAAGTGGTGTTTGTTTCTTTGGATGAAGATCAGAAAACCTTTGAAAATTTTGCCGGCGTATTTCCTTTTATCAGCATCTGCGATTATCAAAAGTGGGAAGGTTCTGTTGTGAATAGCTATCATGTATTTGCCACACCAACCCTTTACCTGCTGGACGATAAACGGGAAATTTTGCTGCGACCCAATTCGATAAGCCAATTGGATTCATGGGTAGATTGGTATTTGATTCAGGGGAATATGTGAGGAGGGGTAAATAATTCGGATTTTAGCTTTTCCTTTATGCTTTAATTACCCCGAAAACGGCCAGTGGCTTATAAACGACTAATACGTTTCCTTGTGTTAATCACTGTTCAAGATGATTCAAAGCATCATTCCCATATTTTCCAATGAGTTGTTTCAGGTGGTGAATATCCTCTTCGGTTAATTCTGTGACATCCATTATCTCTTCAACAGATAATTGCTTGTGAAGTAGTTTTAAAGCGGTTTTCTGTGCTTTCAATTTTATTCCTTTCTCGATGCCTTTTTCGATACCTTTTTCGATACCTTTTTCGATACCTTCTATTATACCTTCTTTACGGCCTTCATTAAATTTGCCCCGGTCATACCTTTTTACTCTCTCCAGGTATTGCTGATAATCGTCAATATAGGTGAAGTCGTCTGCACTGAGTGCTTCTTTGCTGATTCTTTCCATGAGTTTTGATAGTATTTGATCGTCTTTATACTTTAAAAATTCGGCCTTTTTGTTGAGGCGGTTTTTGGTTTTTTCTGCCAGTTCAAACCATTTATGATAGGAAGTAAACCGGCCGTTATTTACAATGTTTTTCTGAAAGGCATAAATTAATTTGTTCTCCTGCAGAAATTCAAGTGAACGGCTTTTGTTGGTCAATTGCGCAAGTGCTTTCTCACGTTCTTTCAATATTTGAGTTATATCGGGCTTTTGCCACAACAAGTTATCGCTTAAAAACTGAGATACTATTTCCGGTGTCATGGTGTAAGATACGTAATCGTCAGAAAATGTTTAAAGCTCATTCTAGCCACTTTATGAGCTGTATTTGTTTTTAAAGTGAGCCATAAAGTGCCTGCTATTTCTGCAGTTGATTATTAATCAATGGTTTCCTGTTCAATTACCCCGAATTCGAGGTAATTAAAATCAGGAATGATTCTCCATAAACTCATACTGTGGAACGGCTATAAGCTTGACACTCAAAGCCTTCTCAAATCGTGTAATGGTTTCGATGGTTAGATTTTCCGACCCTTTTACCACTTTATTGATATATTGCGGACTCAATCCCATTTTTTCGGCCAACTGCTTCTGTGTGATTTTCTTTTCCCGTAGCGTTTCCAACACTTTTACGGCAATGGCAAAAGAAATATCGAGCCAGGATTCGTTTTCTTGCCTGTAAAGGGCATCCTGCAACCACATATCATCTTTTTGCGATTGGTTCTTTAGCTTTTCTTTAATTTTTTCAATGCTCATAGTGTTTTGCTCTTATCCCATTTCAAAATATCTCAAATCCAAATCCAATTCGTCTTTGCAATATTTTTGGGTGATTTCCAGTTTTTTTAGTTCTAAAAGTAAATGTTCGCGTTCGTTCATGTTTGGGGTAAGTTTTATGGATCCCCCCGAAACTACAAACAGGTTCACGTTGATCCTGATGGCATATATCCTTAGCCAACTTTGGGTAACCAATCCGTAGGCTTTATTTTTTTCATAAGGGTCAAGATTTAAAGGATCTTTGTGTAAAGGTTTAAAAAGGGTAGAGAGTGTTTCATCCTTATCAGTTTTGCCCCTTTGGGCAACCTGTAGAATTTTCTTCTCCAGAAGCTTGGCGTCTTTTCTTGTTTTTAATATTGCATCGGATGGGTTAATGCCACCCCAGTAAGGCCGGTTTAAATCTTCCTTGTGTTCGGAAAAAAAGTTATCCAGGTACTCAGCATTGTTCCATAAAGTAAATAACTTATTGAATTCATTATATTTCTCCTGTTCATATTTTACAGCATATAAACTATCTTCGATTACCGTAAAAGTACTGACAATTTTCATTTGATCAACCTATAGGTTTATATTTTTGATTAAATTAACTTCCAGCAATTTGTAAAAGTATTACTTCTTTGGAAAATTGGCATTATTCTCTTTTAAACCTTTGCAGCTCCTCAATACCCTTTTCCCCATAAATCCTTATATTTACCTATGGAAACGAACAAATACGAGAAATTTGCCCGAAATAAAACCATACCACCGGAATTGAGGAATGTTATACTGAAAGCGCTTTCTTTCTATCCGGACCTGTTGGACGTAAAAATAGATTTTGAGTTCAATGAGCATATCCGTAAGTCGGTTATGCAGGCACAGCCCAGGTATGTGAGCATGCTGAGGGGGCGCAAGCGAAGATCGTATCTCATCAAAATAAGCCGTTGGTTTTCCCTGAAAGGAAAGAAGATGCCCATACATGAATTGCCAGAGGACGTGCTGGTGGGGTGGATAGGGCATGAGCTGGGCCACATAACGGATTATATGCGCAGAAACGATTGGTCGATGCTGCTGTTTGGCCTTGGGTATTACACTTCAAAAAGCTTTATCATAGCTGCAGAAAGGGTGGCCGATTCCTTCGCCATTGATCATGGGCTTGGGGATTACATTCTGGCTACCAAAGATTTTATTTTGCACCAGGCCGGCATGTCAGAAAGATATATTCGCAGAATACAGAGGCTATATCTCCCTCCCGAGGAGATCATGCTGATGATGGAGAACAAACCGGTTGAGGATGAATAACAGAAATCACCAGGGTTGAGCGCCTTGCGTGGCTATGCGATAGCTGAGCGGTAAACCGGCTTATCTTAGGATTTTGATTCCTTTTCCACAAAAGCTTCCCATTCTTTAAAGTCCTCCTCTTTCATTACCCTGGCTACTTTCACCTGCCCGCCTTTTTGATTGGTCTGTTCGCTCCACAGCTGAAAGAGGGACGCTGGTATTACTTTTACTTCCACCGATTTGAGTGCCTTGCTACGTGCCACTTTGTAGTTTTTGTTGTTGTCTTTCAGGATGTTGTCAAGCAGGTTGGCGATTTCTTTTTCATCTTTCGGGTCATCGTCATCGGTGCCCAGATACCACCGGTGCAGATAGTCACCTTCTTCCAGGATAGCAGCAACAGTAAATTCTTTTACGTTTATTACCTCTTTGTCCGATAGTTCTTCCATGGCCCGGTTCATTTGAATAACCGAAAGCTGCGAACCCACCACATTGAGATAATGCTTGGTGCGACCGGTAATTTTTATCTCACATCGTTTCTTATCGGTAAATTTGATGGTATCGCCAATCATATAGCGCCATGCACCTGCCACGGTGCTGATGATGAGCACATATTCCACATCCTCTTCAACTTCATCAATTTTCAGTGCTTTGGCCCCCTCCCGGATGCTCCCGTCATCATTGATGTTTTCGGGCTTAAAAGGGACAAATTCGAAATACACACCATTGTCGGTAATGAGAGCCATGGCATCGGTATCTTTCCTGATTTGGGTGGCCAGGTATCCTTCGGAGGCCAGATAGGTATCAATTACGGTAATGGGCTTTCCGCAAATGCGTTCAAAGCTTTTTTTATAGGGTTCGAATGCCACACCCCCGGAGGTAAAGACCCTGAAGTTGGGCCAGATTTCGTGGATGTTCTTCAGGTTGTGGTATTCCATCACTTTTTTCAGCATAAGCTCTATCCATGACGGGATCCCTGAAATGCTTCCAATGTCCCAGTGGGGAGCAGCTTTGGCCAGTGCTTCTACCCGTTCATCCCAGTCGTCGATGGCCGATATCTCTTTTCCCGGCCGGTAATACCCTTCAATCCAGAAGGGGAGTTGGCTTGCGCTGATGCCACTGATTTCCCCTTCATAATGGTCATTTACCTTTTTCAGATTGGTGCTGCTGCCAAACAAAAGAAGTTCTTTTTCGAAAAATTCGGCGGGCAAATCAAAATCTGCAATGCCTTTGAATTGTTGAAGGCCTGCATTGCGGATGGATTTGAGCATGTCGTCGGTAACGGGGATGTGTTTCTTTTTGCTGGTGGTTCCACTGGAAACAGCAAAGTATCGCACTTTTCCGGGCCAGGTGATGTCTTCGGCACCTTCTGTAACTTTTTGCCACCATTCCTGGTGCATCTTGTCGTAGCTGTGAATGGGGATCTCGCGGGCAAAGGCATCGCGCGGATCATCCGGAGAGAGTAACTTTTTGAACTGATAATACTTGCCAAAAGCAGTGTCTTGTGCTTTGGATAATAGCTCTCTGAGTTCTTTTTTCTGGGCTTCAACAGGGTCGGGGTTGCTGATTATTTTGTCCGCAAGGGATACCGCCTTTTTAATAATTTCTCCAAGTACTTGCATCTTTATAACCGGGCTTTAAAAGGTTAGCTAATCAATTCAATCGTTTATGGGTATACTGTTTTCATTAAACAGGGAAAGCATGGAATTGTTAATTCCATGGAATGTTTTGCATTGTTTTAAGATTTTAGCGGAGTCCAATTTTTTCAAGCAAAAGAGTAAACTCTTTTTCTTTGAAAGGCTTGGTAATGTACTCGTCCAATCCCTGCGACATGTATTTTTGCCTGTCGCCTTCAAATGCATTGGCACTGAGCCCCACGATGGGGGGGAGTTGGGTGTGTGTTTCCCGTAGTTTTTTGGTGGCTGTTATTCCGTCCATTACCGGCATCTGAATATCCATCAATATGAGATCGAAACTACCGGGTGTGAATTTTTCCAGCGCTTCCTGTCCGTTACTGGCAATGACAATACTGTGGCCCAGGGAGGCGAGTATGAGTTTAATAACCTTTTGTATCAGGGGTTTATCTTCAACCAGCAGGATTCTTAAGGGTTTGTAATTGTCATGGATTGAAGGTTGCTGGTCCAAATCTGCGAGAGGTTCTGGTTTTTTGCCTTCTTGTGCCAGGAATGTAAACCAGAAGCAGCTTCCCTCTCCCGGTTTGCTTTCAAGGCCAATTTGTCCGCCAAGCAACGAGGAAAGTTCTTTGCATATTGCCAGCCCAAGCCCTGTTCCCTCTTGTGGGGTGGTATTTGACTGTTCTGTCTGGTAAAAAGGTGTAAAAAGTTTTTTCTGTCTTTCCGGACTGATGCCCGGGCCGGTATCACAGATAAATATCTTGATAAAAAAATCACCCTTGTCAGAGGAGCCATCTTCTCTTGCTATCTCTGCTTTCAGGGTGATTTTTCCCTGGAGGGTAAATTTCACGGCATTGGAGAGCAGGTTTTTAATGATCTGGCTTACCCTTTGCTCATCAGAATAGATGTATTGGGGGAAATCACTGGGAATAACACTTTCTATTGTAACGGTGTTGTTGCAGAGAGGGTTGAAAATTTTCGCAGAATGATTAAAGACGTCGTGCAGGCTGAAATCGGTTTTGCGAAGGTGTAATTTTCCTGCTTCGATTTTAGAAATGTCGAGTATCATGTTGACGGCTTCTCTTAGGCTTTCTCCTGACTTATTGAGATCCTCTGCGTATTCGCGGGCTTTGGGGTCAAGGGGAAGTCGCCTGAGAAGACTGGTCATGCCCAGAACTGCTGTAAGCGGGGTTCGGATTTCATGGCTCATGTTGGCCAGAAAGTTCTGTTTAAATTCAGCGGATTTTCTTGCAAGGGATACTTCCCGCTGAAGATAAATCTCCTTTTGTTTCTCAAGCTCCTTTCTTATGACTCTGGACTTCTGGTATTTATGCAACAAAAATACCAGCAATGCAAAAATGGAAAAGTAAAGGATGTATGCCCACCAGGTTCTCCATAAAGGAGGCATTATCCTGAAAGAAAAAGTAAAATCGTCGCTCCAGTAGCCATCGCTATTGATAGCCCTGACTTTGAAAGAATACTTTCCGGGCGGTAGGTTGCCATAGCTTACCTCTGTTTTGGTGGTCAGGCTGCTCCATTTATTTTCAAAACCCTCAAGGATGTAGCTGTATTTGGGTTTGTTCATAAAGCTGCTGCTGATACCCGTAATGCCAAAGGTTATATAATTGTTGTCCCATGCCAGACGGAGGTTTTGGGGCAGTCCAAACCAATGGCTGATATCGTCGAACCTGAAATCTTTGATGATGATACCGTTGGGCAGGGATAGGGTTGTGTCAGGATGGTGTAATATTTTATCCCATGGAATGTTCTCGTTAAACAGTCCTACCCTGTAAAGTTGAACAAGAGGGGGAATGGTGTCTGCAAAATCGTTGGCCGGGTTATAAATGGTGAGAATATCGTTGGCGCCAATCCAGATGTTCCCTTCATTGTCTTGTGCCATAGATCTTGAATTTACCCCAATGCCCAGAAATCCATTGTGTTGCGTGTAATTCTTAAAGATCACATTTTCTGTGTGATTCAAAGGGGTCAGGGCTTTGTTGTTATTATCCTGCGGATGCCTGATTAGCTTGCTCAATCCCATGCGGGTGCCTGCCCAAAGGGTTCCGTCATGGGTTTCAAGCAGTGAGTAAACAAAATTATTGATCAGACCTTCGCGTTCTGTAAAGTGGGTGAAATATTGCCCGTCATACCTGGATATTCCTTTGCCATTGGAGGCAATCCAGATGTTTCCGGAAGCATCTTCCAGGATATCCAGTATATTATTTGAAATCAAGCCTCCTTCCTCATTGTAGTGGGTGAAAGTTTGTCCGTCGAATTTGTTTAATCCACCGGCACGGGTGCCTGTCCATATATTTCCCTGCCGGTCTTCCATGATGCAGCGGGTGTTGTTGTCGCTAAGGCCTTGCTCTTCTGCATATTGATAAAACAGGTTTCCATCATATTTAACAATGCCGCTGTTTCGGGTTGCAAACCATAGGTTCCCTGACGAATCTTCTGTCATGTCGAGAATAAAATCATCAACAAAACCATGCTCTTCGCTGACCCGGGTCAGGTATTCTCCATCATATATATTGATCCCGCCCCCGGTAGTGCCCAACCATACATTTCTCTTCTGGTCCTGCAAAATGCTGCCCACCCTGTTGTGACTGAGCCCCTGATCTGTGCCAAAGATTTCAAAAGTATTTCCATCAAATCGCAATGCGCCCGCGCTATTGGTGCCGAGCCATACCTTCCCTTCATTATCCTGCATAACACTTCTCACAAAGCCATCCTTCAGTCCATGTTTTTCGTAAAAATGAGAAAAGATGTTTCCCTGGTATTTTCCAAGCCCACCGCCGTAAGTGCCAAACCAGATTAACCCTTGTTTGTCTGCTGTGATGCAGGTCACAAAACTATTGATAAGCCCGTGGTCTTCGGTAAAAAAGTCCATCTGGTCATTTTTAATTCTCGACAATCCTCCGGTAGCCGATCCCATCCAAATATACCCTTGTTTGTCTTCCCCAAATGACCTGATAAGATCGTTGTTGAGGCCATGCAGGTGGGTGTAATGGTAAAAGGTCTTGCCATCAAATCGTGTTGCCCCGTTATCAAAGGAACCAAACCATAAATTGCCATTGCTATCGTGCAGACCTGTTACAATATAGTCTGATATGAGCCCTTGTTCTGCAGTGTATTGGTAAAAAGCAGCGCCGTCAAACCGTGAGATACCTCCCCCGCGTGTGCCAAACCACATATGCCCTTGCTTATCCTCAAGTACCACATATACAATGTCAGCACCCAGATGCTCTGATGAGTAAGAAACCATCGTTTCACCGTTATACTTACTTACACCTTTATAGGTGCCTAACCATATGTTTCCGTTGCTGTCTTCAATCAGGGCTTCTACCCTGTTGTCAGGCAGTCCATTGTCTATTGTGTAATAATGAAAGTTTCTTCCGTCAAATCTTATGGCACCTTCCGCCCTTGTCCCTATCCATATATCTCCGTTGGCTGCGGTAAGCAAAGTTTGTATATAGTTTTGGCTTAGCCCCTCTTCTTGCGTGTATTGAAACAGATTTGCGCCATCAAACCTTATTACTCCTGCTCCGTAGGTTCCAATCCACATGTTTCCTGTTGCATCAATGGAGATTGCGCTGATGTCATCGTGCTGAAACCCCTGCTGCCGGGTGTAATAACTGAAACTTTGTGAGTTCTGCAAGGGTATATAGGCATTTTGTGCCATGATAGCCGATGGAATCCCGGCAACCGAAGTGTTGCTTTTTACCACCGTGGTTTCTGGCAGAGAAACGTTGTTTTGTCCGGGAATGAGCACCAGGGGTGTTCCTGCTTCTATGGCTTCTGGTGTCAATTGTTTTTTGATATAATTGGTAGCCGCTGATATTTCAGGAGTGCCTGTGCGGATCCTGTCGGTTGATGAAATACGCAGCGTGTCGGGACCCCTTGTTGTGTTCCCGGTTAGCTGTGTTGGCCTGGCCGGTACTTTTTCGGGTAAAGGTAAAACGCCGGGTTGATCTTCACCGGGCATCGGTTTGCAGGAGAAAAACAACAAAAAAAACAGAATAATTAGTTTCACCCGGTTATTCATATTGTAGCCTTTTGTTT
>RECE01000030.1 GCA_007694165.1 Bacteroidota bacterium | reverse complement strand
CACTATGTTACCCAAACAGAAATTGATATTTGGGGACAGTAGAGTCCGTAATATCCAAAAACAGAACGAATCTGCATAAATTCAGGATTTTGCTTTTCCATCAAAAAAAATTATGCTTATCTTCGTTGCGTGTATAGCCCAAACCATTCATTTTAAAGGGCAATACAACCAT
Source organism: Bacteroidota bacterium (assembly GCA_007694165.1). Classification (GTDB taxonomy): domain Bacteria; phylum Bacteroidota; class Bacteroidia; order Bacteroidales; family UBA7960; genus SKVR01. Next base: position 3,854 of record RECE01000030.1, on the reverse strand, counting down.
CAAAGGCGAAAACCATCTTATTAACCTCTTGATTATTAGGTAAAACAATACTCATTAGCTTTTTTATCCGAATTACATGATAGGACTTATTGGTATCAGTTATAAATCAGCACCCTTAGAAATCAGGGAAAAATATTCATTTACCGAAGAGAGCAACCTCCTTTTTTTACAACAATTACAAATTGATCCTGATTTGATTGGATCGGTAGTGTTGTCAACCTGCAACCGGATTGAAGTGTATTTTCATTACAAAAAGTGTTGTTCTGACAAAGCCTATGACGCCATATTCCGGAACCTTGAATTTTTCAAAAAGAGCCCAGCCGAAGAAAGAAAATACTTTTACAGCTTTGAAGGAGATGAAGCTACAGAGCATCTTTTCAGGGTTGTTTCCGGACTGGAATCCCTTATACTTGGCGAAGACCAGATTGTAACCCAGGTAAAAGGATGTTTTAAAGTCAGTCTGGACAATGACCTGAGCAGCTCGGTCCTTACCCGCATGTTCAACAAAGCCTTTGAGGCCGGCAAACGAGTGCGTACCGAAACAGCTATCAATCAGGGCTCAGCATCCATAAGTTCTGCAGCAGTAGAGTTGCTCTTCAAACATGTTCCTGACATTCAGCAGAAAACAATCACGCTCATTGGTACAGGTGTTATGGGTGAGCTTGCGGCAGTGAACCTGGTAAAAAAGGAATGTACATCCATATTCATCACCAACCGTACCTACAATAAAGCCGTTGAGATGGCAGAAAAGCATGCTGTCACGGCTTTTGAGATGGAGAAAATCGATACAATTCTGCCTCAGAGCGACGTTGTGATGGTAGCCACCGGTGCACAGAGCCATATCATCACCAAAGAGATGCTGGAGCCTTTCATTCATCAGCGCAAAGAAAAACAGCTGTACATGGATTTATCTGTCCCGCGCAACATCAGCACTCAAATTACCGAATTGCCCAACATTGAGTTATTTGCCGTAGACGATTTACAGGAAATAGTGAAAGAAACCCAGAGCAAACGCAAGGAGGCCGTATCTGAAGCCATGGAAATTATCAGGCTGGTAAAGCATGAATTTAACGACTGGCTTTGTGCCCTGGAGCTTACCCCTGCCATTCTCAATATTAAAAAGAACATCCATGATATCAATGCAGGGGAACTGGAAGGTTTCCTGAAAATTAACGGAATTACCGACAATGAAATGATTACCCGCTATGCCGACCATATTTCCAACAAATATGCCCGCCTGTTTATCCGCAACCTGAAACACGTTACAGAAAACGGAAAACAGCGTGAATACATCAATGTGGTAAACCGGCTTTTTGAACTTAACGAAAAAAATGGATAACAATACCATTACCATAGGAACGCGCGGGAGCCAGCTGGCATTGTACCAGGCCTACCGTGTCAGAGATGCCATTATAAACCGGCACCCTCACCTGAATGCCGAAATAAAAATCATCAAAACCAAGGGAGATAAAATTCTTGATATCGCTTTGTCGAAAATCGGCGACAAGGGTCTTTTTACCAAAGAACTGGAAGTTGAGCTTACCAACGGTACCATTGATTTGGCCGTGCACAGCCTCAAAGATTTGCCTACCCGTTTTCCGGAAGGATTAACCCTTGGAGGCGTTTTGGAACGGGGAGAATTCAGAGATGCACTGGTACATAAAACCGGTAAGAAGTTTGATGAACTGGACGCTACGGATGTTATTGCCACTTCCAGCCTGCGGCGAAGAGCACAATTGCTCAGGCAAAACCCTGACCTTAAAATCGTCGACATAAGGGGCAATGTAAATACGCGTCTGCAAAAAATGCAGGACGGCCATTGCACTGCCATGATCATGGCCGCAGCGGGTCTTCAACGCCTGGAACTGGGACACCTGATTACAGAAACACTTGATCCAGAAACATTTATTCCGGCAGTGAGCCAGGGAGCCATCGCCATGGAATCCCGTGACAATGATCTTAAGGTACTTGATATTCTGGAAAGCATTACGCATCAACCCACAATGCTGGCAGTGAGTGCAGAAAGAACCTTTTTGCGCATGCTAGAGGGGGGTTGCCAGGTACCCATTGGTTGTTTCACCCAGGTTACTCCGGAAGGTTTCCGAATCAAAGGTTTTATTTCCAACCTCGAAGCCACAGAGGTAATCCAGGATGAACGCTCAGGCTCTCCAGAACAAACCATTGACCTGGCAAAAGAACTGGCAACGTTTTTTATCAGTAAAGGCTCCGTAAGGATACTCGATGAAATAAGAAGACAGAACAAGTAGGATCTTAACCGGCTGAAAATTGAAACCACTGGAAGGAAAAGTTATCATCACTACCCAACCGGCAGACCAGAGTCAAACGCTGGTAGAACTGCTGACAGAAAGAGGTGCCGGGGCTCTCAACCTTCCCATGATCGAAACACATACATTGCTGCTGCCTGCAGCGCAAGTAAAGGAAATGCTTCATTCCGAACGTTTCCGGTTATTGGTGTTTACCAGCAAAAAAGGGGTAAAAGGTTTTTTTGAAAACCTATGGCACCAGCAAAACAATTACAGGTTTCCTCACCCGGTTCAAATTGCGGTAGTTGGCCATGGCACGGCAGAATGCCTGAAGAATTATGGCCACGAAGCCAGTTTTATCAACCCGGGAAACGATGCACAGGATCTGGCTCAATACCTTCTCAGTGAGGTCATTCAGCCACAGGACAATATTTTGCTTGCCCTGGGAAACCGGGCACCTGATTTCCTGGAAAAAAACCTGGCCCAAAAGGCAAACATCAAAAGAGTCAATGTTTATGAAACAATCCTTCTAACAGAAATTGACCAGATGATGGCAGACAAGATCAGGCAGAGAAAAACAGACATGTGCATTTTTACTTCCCCCTCCGGGTTTTCTGCTTTTAAAGACCTTTTCGGAAACCTGAACGCGCTGCCATTGGCTGCCATTGGCAATACTACGGCCAGGGCCATAAAAGACTCCGGATATGAAGTTGCAGTAATCGCCCCACAACCTACTCCGGAGGCCATGGTAATTGCATTGGAAGAATATTTTTCAGGCAAAACATAACCGTAGCAATACCTGTTGCCGGGAGTTCTGAAAATTCCTGCACAAACTCCATCCCTAAGACAAACAGTTTTAATAACGAAAAATATCAAAACCATGCACTTTCCAACCACCCGTTTAAGAAGATTACGTGCCAATCCGGCCATCAGGGCCATGGTAAATGAAACCATTGTATCTCTCGACAACCTGGTAATGCCCTTGTTTGCCTGTCCGGGAGAGAAGATAAAAAACCCCATCAGCTCCATGCCCGGTAATTATCAGCTATCTGCAGACATGCTGGTGGAAGAATGCAGGGAGTTGTACAAACTGGGCATTCATTCGGTTTTACTTTTCGGCATTCCCGAAACAAAAGATGACACCGGCATGGTGGGGGCCCAGGAACATGCCATCATCCCCACGGCTGTGCGGGCCATTAAAAAAGCCATACCGGAGATGTTTGTCATTGCCGATGTGTGCAACTGCGAATACACTACCCACGGTCATTGCGGCACCATTGTCAACAATGATGTAGACAATGACCTTACCCTTCAAACCCTGGCTGCGCAAGCTGTAGCTTTCGCCAATGCTGGCGTGGATATGGTAGCACCCAGCGACATGATGGATGGTCGTGTGATTTACATCAGGGAAGAGCTGGATGAAAACGGGTTCAGCCACATCCCCATCATGGCCTATTCTGCCAAATATGCATCGGCTTTTTATGGTCCCTTCAGAGAAGCTGCCGAAAGCGCGCCTCAGTTTGGTGATCGCCAGACCTACCAGATGAACCCGGCCAACAGCAACGAAGCCATGCGCGAAATAGAACTGGA
>RECE01000240.1 GCA_007694165.1 Bacteroidota bacterium | reverse complement strand
TCCAATCCGCGATGCAACGATGCCCCGGCATTGCGTCCTATCCAGGCATCCTCTCCTACCCTTTCGGCCACCAGCAGGTTCTGCACCTGCATGTTGTAGAGACTCAAATCATAAAAAAAACGACCTCCCGACAATTTCCCCCTGAAACCCACTTCATAATTCCAGCTGGTTTCGGGCATGATATCGGGGTTGATGGTACCTTCAGGGGTGAGGGTTTCATCCAGTGAGGGCGGGGCGAACCCATGGCTCACACTCACATAAACGGCATTTTGCCCGGCATACAGATAGCCTGCTGCCAGTCGCGGGGAAATCATCAGACCATAATCGTATACTCCTGTGAGATTTTGGTTTCCGGTAGTGAAATTATCCCGGTAATCCCTTTGGGTGAAATTGAGGTTGACCCCTCCGGACAGCGTAAAACTTCCGAAAGTAGCATCTGCCTGTGAAAAAAGGTTCCAGGAACCCACCTGCTCGCTGTTGTCGGAAAAGGGGTCTCCCTGAACACCCTCTCCTCCGATGTTCTCGTGATTGCTGTATTGATAATTTTCGGTGAAGGCTTCCCCTCCGGCAGAGAGTTCCAGTTCTCCCATGCGCAAAGGCTGGTTGTACACCATGCGCAGGCGCGTACCCAGGGTAAGGCGTTCCTGGTAATAAACATCAAAAGGGCGCAACTCTTTTTCATCGTGCCAGACACCAAACACACTCCAATTCGTGGTAAGCTGAGGCAGGGTCTGGTGCGATGCGTTGACTCCTGCCAGGAGGCGGCGGGCATCTTCATAACCTCTTGTTCTCAGCCAGTTGGCAGCGGCAGCCTGCGGATTGTCGGCAAAAGTTACACTGTCGATGGAGCTGGGGATATGATGGCGCAAATCAGAAAAGGAGAGCAAAGAAGTGAGTTCGGTGTTTCCCGGGGCAAACTGATTGACAAGGGTAATGGCATGACGCCGGAACTCATTATTTTCACGGTAGCCATCGCTTTCGGTATAGCTGTATCCCACGCTGGTGGCATGATTGTCGCGCACGTAATCAAAGGTTGTTGTATTTTGTATCAATCCGAAAGCGCCAGCCCGGGAAGTATTGGAAATACCGGTGGTCCGCGCGGCAGGGTCTAGGGCATTCAGAACAATGGTTCCACCCAGCCCGGCACCATATATACTGGGCGCAGGGCCCTTGATCACTTCCATGCTTTGTATCATCGCAGGGTCAATATCCTGTATAAACGTCTCACCGGATGTATTGGTCAGGGGGATATTGTTGAAATACGCCCTGATTTTTCCTGTGGCATAAGGGACGCGCGCACCGGTGCCACGTATCACTACCCGGCTGGTATTGGTGGCACCTTCCTGGGCAAACACCCCGGGAACATGATCAAAAACGGGAAGGATATTTATGGGCGGACTTTCACGTTGCAATACTATCTGTCCCACGGAAGTGAGTGCACCCGGAATCTTGATTATATCCTCACGGCGGTTAAAAGCCGTCACCACCACCTCTTCCAGCTGGCGTAGCAAGGTGTCAGGCGCAGGGCCGGCTTCTTGTCCGGGATTCAACAACACAAATTCATTATCAACCCTTTCAAAAGCGATTGCAGGTAGTATAAAAACAGGGAAAGAGAGATAAATCAGCAGCAAGCGGAAAGTTTTATTTTTTTTCATACTTCCATAACAACATTACCTTTCCTGCGGTTCAATCCTGACATACACCCATGGGGATTAATTTTACTTCGCCACAGCCAATTATTTGAATCAGGGGGGATTTCGCGGGAATAGCGGCGGTAACATAAAAAGCCCACTGCTGCAGGAAAACCTGTCATTGTAAGGTCAGGAGAAGAAATTAAAAGGGCAAAACAAGAGAGTTACGGTTTGCGCAAACCAAAGACCCGCGTAATATTAAATCCGAAATAAATATCGCCATCGATCCAGTTACCCCTTGTTTCGGTGAGGAAAGCCCTTTCAAACATGGGTTGGGAATTGGTAAAATGCAATTGAAACACATGCCCTCCCGTATCAAAATCAAAACCGATGGAAAAGGAGTTCCATGTATTGAACGATTGGGGTGGGTTGAAGCGGTAAAAATACTCTGCATTGAAGCTTACCCATGGGGTGAGTTGCATGCGTCCACCTGCACCCAGCACAAACAAGTCATTGGGGTCGTCAGCCCCCGGCACAAGATTTTTATGAACCCAGGCCGGAGTTAATTGCAAGCTAAAGCCTGGAGAAAATTTCCGCGCCACAAGCACCTGGTGCACGTAGCTCATCCGGTGATGAAAGTCATACCCGCGGTCGGGCTGTGCCCATCGCTCGCTTTTGATATAGACCCCGGAAAACCAGGAAACAGTTACAGGAACTTCCCGCAAGCCCGTTTGCTGCCGAAGGAGTTTGTACTTAAAAAATCCATCGAAGTTTTTCTCCCAGGTACTTCTACCCAAGGACAAAGCCAGCCGATCATTCACCCCATATTCAAAACCCATCCTTATGGTGGCATTGTCGATTCCAAAAAGCTCATAGCTCCCCTGGTTTAGACTACCAAAATGATGCGAGATAATAAAAATCAGATCGCCGGGATAGGGATTTTCCACCGATTGCCCGTTAATGACCCGGGTAGAGAAAAAGGCCGTAGACACATATTCTGCTTCGGGCCCTTCCGACGCAGCCTCTTCTTCCAATAAATCCAACAGCCCCTGAGCGGGAAGCAAAAAAGAGGAAAACAGAGCAAATACCAAAAACAGGTTTCGTGTAAGCATCTTTGAGAGCATTTGGTGAATATACTTAGGATGTTTAACGGGGCTGCAGTTCCAGCTCCACCGTTACTTCAATGTCGCGTGCAATATTCCGTGCATATCGACCCGGAATGGAAACATTGTAATCTTCAGGACGGATAATAAACACACTCCTGGCAATAATTCTATCTCCCTCTACTTTTAAAGTACCTTGTTCGGAAATGGTCCTGGTTACATCTTTTATGGTGAGCTCACCCTCCACAACCACCTTATAATCTCCGGTTTCAGAAAAGTCCATATCCTCAATATCCTTCACCTTTCCCTCAAAGGTTGCATTGGGATAGCGATCCGATTCCACAAAATTATCGTTAAAGTGCTGCTGCATAAGGGCTTTTTCAAAGCTGAAAGAGCGCATCACCACCCTGAAGGCAAACTCGCCGGTTTGTTTATTCAGGGCACTGAACACCTGCCGGTTTGTGGCTTCTATATTCTCAAGCGGGGTTTCGGAAAAAAAACGGATGGTTCCGTTTCGGGTAATGTAAACCTGGGCAAACATATTGCTGACCAGAAGCAGTGTGAGGATTGTCAGGGAAATGAGATTTTTCATGGGATGCGCATTTAAAGATTATTACCTCCTGGCTTGATATGTTTTTTTTGCCGAAACAGCTTATCAGGCTTACTTCTCAAAGGATGGAACAATGCTCCAGGATTACATCATTGCCCGTAAAACCGGCACAAAATCCTTTCAGCACAACATCATCCCCTTCCTCCAGCTGCAAAGCTTCTTCATTCCAGTGGCTGAGCATGGTGCACCTTACCCCTTCCTCACCAAAGAGACCGTCGGAAAAGGCAAATACAACAATTACCATATCGTCTGCCTGCTCAACCAATGATACCGTTCCTGAAACCTCCAGAACTTTTCCATTGTACAATGCCGACGCAGAACCGGCATCTGCAATAAATTCTTCGTAAAGGGCTTGAGCGGTGAGCACTTCGTCTGAAGGCAAGCGTTCAAAATCAGGATGGGCCTTATTATAAACTAAATGGTATACCAGCAAGCCACCGGCAAGTCCCAATATCACGACAATAAGCAATACTTTTTTCCAGAGGTTCATAACAATTATTTTTTTTACAAAAAAACTCTTTATGGCCTCTCAGGTTAGATCAAAGTCTCCTGAAGCCAGCTTTAATTATCATATCAGTCAAGTGTTAAGCATCAGTTATTTTTTGCACCATCAGCCACCCATGCAGCAATTTTCAACCTGGGACATTCGGGCAACTGAGGCTGCCCTTCAGGCATCGGACGATACCCTGAAGCATGATTGACAGAACCAACAAGGCTGCCATTGTCGGCAATTGCTTTCACCCCTTCATACGTCGCCGTAATGATATTTCCAATGGGAAAGTCACCGCTATGGCAGGAATTGCAGTGGGATGCCATCAAGGGTACTATAAAATCGGCATAGCTCACATCGATGGTGTCACAATCATCAAAAAGATCATCTTCATTATCTGATGAACAGGAAGAAAAAACAATGAATATTCCTGCAAAGACAATCACCGCCGGACGCCAAAGGTTTCTGATAAGTTTACTCATAGTCATGGAGATTAAAAAATGTTGTCAAAAAGAGGCGAGGGATAACCGGACTATTTATTCCTTATATCGAAAAAACTCCTGCCTTGTTACAGGGCACAAGATATCAATTTTTAAACAAACGAACAATACACAATTGATTTTGCTCATTATTTATAAATAATCTAAATAAGCGTTACTGTTAAGGCATAGATAGCGGAAATGAGTTATCAGAACAAACCCGGTAAGATGACATAGCTTAAAAACAGCCCCACAACTCCTGCCATCGCAGCAAGTATCAGCAACGGAATAGCATTTCGTTTGAGAATAATTCCTTCCACTCCCACCAGGCCCACGGTGGCACAGGCAGCAATAATGTTGTGCACGGCAATCATGTTTCCAAGGGAGCCTCCCACATTTTGCAGACTCACGATGATGATGCGCGACAATCCGGTTTGTTCGGCTACGGAATACTGAAAAAGGCTGAACAACATGTTGGATACCGCATTGGAGCCGGCAATAAACGATCCCAGGGCTCCCACAAACGGGCTTACAAAAGGCCAGGCCCCCTGAAATACATCCGACATATAACTGGCCATCATCACCGGCATGCCGGCAATGTCGCCGGGGTTGTTCCCTGATTGCATCATAAGCCGCACCATGGGCACGGCAAACACCAGGGCAATGGCAGGTCCCTTGATACGTTGAATCGCTTCACCCCAGGCCACTGAGATCTGTTGCCTGCTCATGCCATATAGCAATGCAGCCAAAAGAGAAATGAGCATAAAGGGAATAATGCCGGGATTATAGAGGGGATCAAAATCAATGTTTACACCGCTTCCAAAAACCTGCGTTACCTGCAGCTTAACCGACATCAGCCATGAGTTTAAGGGCAGGGTACGAATGCGGGTAAGCACAAGCAGAACCCCAATCAGGACATAAGGCAGCCATGCCATGCCCAGCGACATGTTTTTTTTGCCGGGCTGTGCTGCATCCATGCTGATGTTGCCAGTCCAGTGTTTCTCCCATGCAGACCTCTCGGGAAATTCCCAGGATTTTTTGGGGATCAGGAAACCTGCCCGGGCGGCCGGCACAACAATCAGCAAGCCGGTAAGCCCTCCAATTACGCTGGGAAACTCCGGACCCATAAACACTGCCACCAGCACATAAGGCACCATAAAAGCCAACCCTGCAAAAATGGCAAAAGGAAAAATCTTCAATCCTTCGCGGAAACTTTTGTTCTTTCCGAAAAACCGTGTCAACATTCCCATCATGATCGCCGGAACAAAGATGCCCGGAATAGCATGCTGTATGGCTGACCACACCCCCACCTGGTGAATAAACTCAGCATAAGTAAGGTCTGCCCCTGCCAATGAAGCTTCAACCCCGGGTAAATTAAGGGTTGCGCCAATTCCAATGAGGGTGGGTGTGCCTACAGCACCAAAAGATACTGCAGTACTGTTGGCAATCAGGGCAACCATTACGGCAGCCAGGGCAGGAAAACCAAGGGAAAGCAGCAAAGGAGCAGCGATGGCAGCAGGTGTGCCAAATCCGGCAGCCCCTTCCAGGAAACTACCAAACAGCCAGGTGATGATAATGGCCTGCACCCTCTTATCGGGTGATATGGAAGTAAAATATCGGTTGATAACAGCAATGGCACCACTTTCGCGCAAGGTAAACAACAACGTGAGAGCCCCAAATACGATCAACAAAATTTTAATGGCTATCACAACCCCATTGAGCGAGGCAGCTGCTATCCAGTTCCAGTGCGTATTCCAAACGAATACGGCCAGCAACAGGGTAAGCAAAAAAGCCAGGGGCATGGCACGGGTAGCAGGTTGACGCAATCCTGCCATCAAAATAAATATCAAGGCTATGGGTAAAGCAGCAAGCAATGCAAAAATTCCTTCAGACATTATTTACAGTTTATAGATTCTCGACTAAACGCACCAGCCATAAATCTCCGGTACCTTTTTTTATGTACTGTGGTAAAAACAATAGCCAAACACATTTGAGGCCCATTGGTTCAGAACCCCGCTTGCCAGAGTTTTAAAAAACTGCGTTTTATTGTCAATATTCAAAAAACGCTCATCAAATTGATTATTGATTATCTTTGCGACTGTTAAAAAAAACTCAAAATGGCTTCCAAAAAACCGAAATTCAAAAACGACCGTGCCCTCCGGTTTTACAATGAAGTGCTGGGTCTGGACAGACTCCACTACGGACTTTGGGAAGATAGCGACGAGAGAACCCTGGAGGGGGTAAAAATTGCCCAGAAAAGATATGAAGACTTTTTGCTTTCTGAAATAACTACTCTATCCGGACAACCCGACACAACCCGGATACTGGATGTAGGATGCGGCACAGGAGTCATGTCAGAATCTCTATACAAAAACAGCTTTCTGGTGGAAGGTCTCTCTCCCGATTTGTACCAGAAAGAGATTTTCAATCAAAGAATTCCGGTGCCCTTTCACCTGGCCCGTTATCAATATTTTGAAACAAACAACCGGTACGACATCATCCTGATGAGCGAGTCCGCCCAATACATCCCCCTGAACAAACTTTTCGCCAAAACCGACGAACTCATCAATGACAAAGGGCATCTGGTTGTCTGCGATTATTTTACCTATGATGATGCTTCCGGCCCCATGGCCAAAAGTGGGCATAAGCTCAATGAGTTTCTTATAGCAGCTGGTTTGAATGGGTACCGAATGATAAAACAGAAAGACATTACCCTGCAAACAATTCCAACCCTGGAAACAGCCAAAATATTTACGGAAAAGTACATTCTCCCAACCCTTGCCATTTTTGGTGATAAGTTCAGGGAGAAAAAACCGTTTCTTTTCAAAACACTGAAATGGTTTTTGCGAAAAAGGATAGCCAAAATCCAAAAAGAACTTGTCTTGATTGATGCTGAAGAATTTGCCAAAAATAAAGCTTATATGTTTTTTATTTTTGAGAAAATATAAATCTGCAAGGAACAAACCCCTGTTTTACAGAACATTATAACCAGGAAATATTTTCTCAGGAAGAAAAAACGTTTTCCTGTGCGGCTTATTTGTATCCGGTCTAATTAAATGCAGGAATATGCAGCAGCGAACCATCCAAACCCTTATATGCTGAATAACTGCACATTACAAACAGCTTCCATGTTACATCCCATGAAACAATTTGTCTTGCGGGCATTTTCTATAAACATTTTTTAACAACAATACAAGTATCCGGAAACTTTATTTTTTTCGGATAAAAAGTTTAATGATCTTTTATTTTGGCTAAATTCGACATCAAAAAGTAACGGCATCCTTAATAAAATACTACAATGCGCATAAAAAGAATTGCCCCCGAACCCACGCAAGAAGCTGAAGAATTGTATGTGGATCTTGCCCTGATGGACCCCATCATTGAAAAGTACAAAAACAGGAAAGGAAACCTGATCCCGCTTTTACAGGCCACCCAGGAAATTTTCGGATTTATTCCCCGTGATGCATTTCTGAAACTGAACCATGAGGCAGGCCTTGAGCTCAACGAAATGTATGGTGTGGCCACCTTTTATGCCCAGTTTCGTCTCAGCCCCGCCGGAAAGCACATCATTAAAATGTGTCATGGCACTGCCTGCCACGTGCAGAGTGTGACGGCCATCACTGACGAAGTGCTTGATTTCCTGGAAATCAAAGATGGGGAAACCACCCCGGACGGAATTTTCACCCTTGAAACCGTTGCCTGCTTAGGCTGCTGTTCATTGGCGCCTGTAATGATGATTGGTGAAGAAACCTACGGAAAACTCAACCCCAAACAGGCACTGAAAATTGTGAAGGAGATCAAAAGAGCCGAAGTGGAAAGTGAGGATTTAAGTCTTTAAAAAAAACAACCCTATCATGAGCAAAACAACAGTAATTGTAGGTCTTGGAAGTTGCGGACTGGCAGCAGGTGCCGGAAAAACTTTTGATGAGTTTCACCGCATCAAACTCACCGACAAACTCGACTTCGACATAAAGAAAACCAGCTGCATCGGCATGTGTTTCCGCGAACCCCTGGTAGAAATCATTGACGATACCGGTAAATATCTCTACGGCAATGTGGAAGCCAATCGGGTGGATGAAATCATTGAAAAGCATATCAAAAACTTTTCTCCCATCCCCGAATACATTATCGAATCCGAACATCACAAGTCGGAAGATGCCTCTTTCTTTGATGGGCAGGTAAAAATTACCCTGCGCAATTGCGGGCATATTGACCCCGAAAACCTGGAAGAATACGAAGCCCGTGATGGCTACAAAGCCATGCGAAAAATTTCGAACGAAAATCTGCACCCGGACAAGGTGATTCAGACCGTTCTGGAAAGTGGCATGCGGGGTCGTGGTGGTGGCGGGTTCCCTACCGGGATGAAATGGAAGTTTGCCCGCAACAATGCCGCAGCACAGAAATATGTCATCTGCAATGCCGACGAAGGCGACCCGGGGGCTTTCATGGATCGCTCTATCCTGGAAGGTGACCCCCACAGTGTGCTGGAAGGAATGATAATTTGCGCCCTGGCCATAGGAGCCTCCGAAGGATACATCTATTGCCGTGCCGAATATCCGCTCGCCATCAAACGCCTCAACATTGCTATCAGACAAGCCAGAGAGAAAGGGTACCTGGGGAAAAATATTTTTGACATCCCCAACTTTAACTTCGACATCCAGATCAAAGAGGGTGCCGGAGCCTTTGTTTGTGGAGAAGAGACCGCACTGATAGCCTCTATCGAGGGAGAACGGGGCATGCCGCGCCGCAGACCTCCCTTCCCCGCCGAAAGCGGGCTATGGAAAAGTCCTACCAATATCAACAATGTGGAAACCTTTGCCAATATACCCTGGATCATTTATCACGGTGCCGAAGCTTACGCCCAATACGGAACAGAAAAAAGCAAGGGAACCAAGGTCTTTGCCCTTACGGGGAAAATCAAACATGGTGGATTGGTGGAAGTACCCATGGGAATCACCATTAAAGATATCATTTACAAACTGGGAGGTGGTATTACCGGCGGGAAGAAATTCAAGGCAGTGCAGCTGGGCGGCCCTTCGGGAGGCTGTATCCCCGAATACCTTTCCCATACCATAGTGGACTACGACAGTGTAAACGCCACCGGTGCCATCATGGGCTCTGGCGGTATGGTGGTGATGGATGAAACCACCTGCGTGGTTGATGTGGCAAAATTCTTCCTGGATTTTACCCAGAAAGAGTCGTGCGGCAAATGTACTTTCTGCCGCATTGGTACCAGGCGCATGCTTGAAATTCTTACACGCATCACCGAGGGTGAAGGGCGTGAAGGGGACATTGACATGCTGCTTGAGCTGGCAGAAACCATCAAAGACAGTTCACTTTGCGGATTGGGACAAACAGCACCCAACCCCGTGCTTACCACCATCAAGTATTTTCGCGATGAATATGAAGCCCATATCCGCGATAAAAAATGCCCTGCACTGAGCTGCAAGAAAGTACTCACCTACGAAGTAATTGAAGAAAACTGCACAGGATGTATGGCCTGCACCAAAGGTTGTCCGGTGGATGCCATTGAAGGAGGAAAGAAGGAAGTTCACAATATCCTGCAGGACGTTTGCATAAAATGCGGAGTTTGCTACACCAAATGTAAGTTCCACGCCATCAGGCTCTCCTGAAAGGCCTAACAAGTAAGGTTCTCAGTAAAAAGTAAAACCAACATTGCAGAATACAAAAAGCACATACAATGAGTAAACTCAATATAATCATCAACAGAAAAATAGTTCAGGGCCTGCGGGGAGAATCCATCCTGGAAATGTCGCGCCGATTAGGAATAGAAATACCGACCCTTTGCCACGACCCCCGGCTTGAACCCTACTCTTCCTGCTATCTTTGTGTAGTGGAAATAGATGGAATGCGGGGCCTGCAGCCGGCTTGTTCCACCAAAATTACGGAAGGGATGCGCATAGAAACCGAAAGTGAAAGGGTCGTAAAATCGCGCAAATTTGCCCTGGAACTGATGGCAAGCAACCATTACGCTGACTGTGTTGCCCCCTGCAAGGAAACCTGCCCTGCAGGAGTGGACGTACAGGGATATATAGCCCTTATCAACCAGGGGAAGCACCGTGAAGCCACTGGCCTGATCAAGAAAACCAATCCGCTGCCAGCCATTTGCGGTCGTGTTTGTGTAAGACCCTGCGAAGTGGCCTGCCGACGCAACCTGGTAGAAGGAGTGGGCGTAGGGATTGATTACCTGAAACGCTACACCTCCGACATTGACATGGAGGCAGAAGATCGCTTCCTGCCCGAAATCAAACCTGCCACCGGAAAAAAAGTTGCCGTTATTGGTGCCGGACCGGGAGGATTATCGGCAGCGTATTTCCTTGCCTGCGAAGGGCATCATGCCGAAATTTTCGAGGCCAGTCCTCATGCCGGAGGCATGCTGCGCTATGGCATCCCCCCCTACCGTTTGCCCAATGAAGTCATCGAGAAAGAGGTGGAAGGCATCACTGCATTGGGGGTGAAAATTCATTACAACCAGAAACTGGGAGACAATCTTTCCTACAAAGATTTGAAAAAGAACTTCGACGCCGTTATTCTGGGCATAGGTTCTCAGAACGGAACAGGCATAGGATGCGAAAATGATGATGCCGGGAATATTTTCTCCGGGATTGACTTTTTGCGCAACATGGAGATGACGGGTCAAAAATACGACTTTACGGGCAAAAAAGTAGCAGTAATCGGAGGTGGAAACACTGCCATGGACTGTTGCCGCACGGCCATGCGTTGCGGATCCACTGACGTTACAGTGCTATACCGGCGAACGGAAAAAGAGATGCCCGCCAACCCCATAGAAATTCATGAGTCCAAGCTGGAAGGAATCCAATACTCTTTCCTTACGGCCCCTGCCAAAGTCAACAAAGATGAAAACGGCAACCTGAAATCCCTCACCTGTTTCCGCATGGAGCTGGGCGAGCCCGATGCATCAGGAAGGCGGCGTCCGGTAAAAATCCCCGGATCAGAATTTGACATTGAGCTGGATTACATCCTGGCAGCCATCGGCCAGAAAACGAACGTAAATTTTATCGACGACATCAACGAGCATGCAGGCAAAGAACTGGTGCTGAACAAATGGGGAGACATTGATGCAAACACTAAGACTTTGCAAACCTCCATCGACAATGTATTTGCCTGCGGTGACGGGGTAACCGGTCCGGCTACCCTCATCGAAGCCATAGCGCAGGGAAGGCTTGCAGCCCAAAGCTGCAACAAGTTCCTTCATGGTAAGGAAATAACCCCTCCTGATTTTGAATTCATCAGCCGCAAGGACAACTTCCTGGAACAAAAAGCCGATGATTACGAATCTTTCTTTGAAAAGCAGATACGCGAAGAAATGCCCACCATGGAGCCCAACACCCGCCATAACTTCGACGAGGTGGAACTGGGCTATACACCCGAACAGGCCATAGCCGAAACCCATCGTTGCCTGGAGTGCGGTTGCTCCGAATACTACACCTGCGATCTGAAAAAATACTCCACCCAATACCAGGCTGAGCAAAAACGTTTTGGCGGAAGCTACCAGAAATTTGACGTTGACTTCAGGCATCCTCATGTAGAAATAGACAACAACAAGTGTATCCTCTGCGGCCGTTGCGTCAGGATCTGCAAAGAGGTAGTGGGAGCCAATGCCCTGGGCCTTGTAAACCGGGGCTTCGACACCTATGTAGCCCCCAGCATGGGCAACAAGCTGGAAGACACCCATTGTGAATCATGCGGAATGTGCATATCCACCTGCCCCACGGGTGCCATCACCGAAAATGTCCCCTTCAAAGCAGGCCCCCTGGCTACGGAAAGTTTCAAATCTGTCTGTAATTACTGCTCCATTGGCTGCGAAACAGAATACCACCATAAAACAGGATTTGTCACGCGCGTTACAGGAAGCAACGGCCTCATCAACAAGGACGCAAATATCTGTAAGTTCCCCAGGTTTGGATACACATACCTCAATGACAAAAGCAGGGTAACACAACCTCTGCTAAAAGAGAACGGCACGTTCAATCCCATTTCTTTCGAAAAGGCTTACGAACTCATCGCGGGAAAAATAAAAGCAGTGCAACCCGACGAGAATGCATTTTTTGCCGGGGCCAGGCTTTCCAATGAAGAGATTTACCTTATTCAAAAAATGGCCCGTGCGGGAGTAAATACCAACAACGTTGCCAGCTTCCATTACCTGGAAAGAGGTGGTGGTTACCAGCTCAATGCTGAAGAGAGTGTTCCCTTTGACCAGCTGGAAAAGGCGGGCAGGATATACCTGCTGGGAAGCGAAACCAACGAGGAAAATGGAGTGGCAGGCTTCTGGATTTATAACAATGCCTTTAACCACAATATTCCCCTTACATTGATTACTGACAGGGAAAAGAGCTCCATGCTGCACAAGGCCGATGAAGAATTAAGGGTCTCCTCCTATTACCATTTTGTAAAAGCGGCCATCCATTACATTCTCAGCCACGGTCTGGAAAATGCGGTATATATAGAGGATCATTGCCCCGATTTTGAGGATTACAAAGAACGGGTGCTGGCCGAAGACTATAACAAGCTTCTGGAGGAAAGCGGTTGCTCCGCTGAGATGGTTGCAGCCTTTGCTTTTGAGTACAACCTGGAGCAGCACTCCATTATTGTTCTGGCAGAAAAGAACCTCTCATCAGCTACCTGCACCGAAATCAGGAATCTTGCGCTTGTTACAGGCAAGATTGGAAAAACAGCCTCCGGGCTTATGCCACTGAAGGAAAAAAACAATTCGCAGGGGATTCTGGACATGGGAGGTTGCGCTGCTTTGGCTCCCGGTGGACATAAGTACGCCGATGACACTATACGAACCCTACTGAAAGAGGTTTGGGAGAAGGACGAACTACCCGCCGCTGCTGCAGAAAGCCCCATGGAACTTCTTGAAAATGGTAAAATCAAAAACATTTTTATTTTTGGTGAAGACCCTACCGGAACAGCGATACACAAAGACCAGGTGCTGGCCTGGATGCATAAAGTATCCTTCAAAGTAGTACAGGAGTGCTTTATGAGCGATACAGCCCTTGAAGCCGACCTGATTTTGCCTGCCACCCTCCCCTTCGAAACCGGAGGAAGTTTTACCAACACGCAGAAGTTCATTCAGCAATTTGGAAAAACTTTTGAAGGACCGGTGGCAAAAACCTCTTTCGACCAGTTACTGGAAATGCACAAAATGCTTGGTCTTAAGACCGATTACCAAACACCGGCAGATGTGATGATGGAGGCTGCGGCCATTTTTCAAAAGTTGCCGGCAAAAACATCGGGTCGGGCACTGAATTTCACATGGCAAAATAATGACATCAGGTTGTTTGATCACGGGTGTGATTACCTGCAAAAAATAGCAGCAAATGATTAATTTTAATCACTGTTATGCGATAAACGTTCTTTATGTCAGAAAGTTTGCCCCTATGAATTCAATCCCGAAGGGATGATAGTATAGTAAGGCATTTCGGTCAGGGTTAAAACAGGTTTACAGGAAAGCAGTAAAAATTTAAAATACAATACCATGGAAAAATTCAAAAACATAGATGAAGTGCTAGATTTCGCCATGAAATCAGAGCAGGAAGCGGTAGATTTTTACAATCAGCTGGCCAGTCAAATGCAAAACCAGGAAATGAAAGAGACTTTTTTGCAGTTTGCAAAAGAGGAAGTAGAGCACAAGGCGAGGTTGCAGAAAATCAAAGATGAAAGGCTTTTCGACCTTGCTGACGAACAGGTGCAGGACCTGTCAATATCGGATTATGTGGTAAATGTTAAGCCCGGTCCTGATATGAAATATGATGAGGCGTTGGTGCTGGCCATGAAAAAGGAAAAGGCTGCTTTTAAGCTTTACACCAACCTGGCCAAACGTACGGAAAATGCTGAAATAAAAGCAGTTTTCAACAGCCTGGCCATTGAAGAGTCTAAACACAAATTGCGCTTTGAGCTTGAATATGATGAGTTTGTGATGCGGGAAAACTAACAAAGGTTGCCAATCACTAAATACGTAAAATGCAAGAGGCCGGAATATCCGGCCTTTTGCATTTTCAGGCACCAAAACAATACCTGTCTAAAACACTAAAACAATAATGAATCAACTGGTAAAGTAAAGGTTTTGGGGTGCATTTTGTTCATTGATAGTATTAAAAATGCTTATCTGGTTTTTATGGTACAACCAATGGCGCGGGTTACAGCAGGATCGGGAGTTCTTCCACTCTTCACCGCATGTATAGCATTGGCAAGAAATTTTTCTTCTACCTGCGATGCATCACGATGGTTGTCATCAATAGCACCAATGTAAGCTACCCGCAAATCTTTGCCATCTCTTTTGAGCAGGAAAACATGGGGTGTATGGGTGGCACCAAACTTAGGATAAACCTTCTGGTCCGCATCGATTACATAGGGGAAAGGGAAGTTTTTTTCTTTAGCCCGCACTTTCATCAAAGAGTAAGAATCCTGTGGTTGTGCAATGGTATCATTGGGATTGATAGCGATAACCGGAAAGCCTTGTGGGGCAAACTCGTTGTGAAGTTCAATCATCCTGTCCTCGTAAGCAACAACAAAAGGACAGTGATTGCAGGAAAAAATAACAATAAATCCTTCGGCATCAGGATAATCAGACATAGAAACATATTTTCCATCCACATTCAGCAGTTTGAAGTCTTCCACTTTATCGCCAACCTGGTATCCGTGGGCAATAGTTGTGGCAAAGAAAAACAGTGCACTGAGAAATACAAACATTTTTTTCATAATCATAAGGTTTTAGGTTTGGGTTTAGATTTAGATTTAGGTTTGATTTAATTTGATTTGATTTGATTTATTTCAAAAGGGGTACTATAATTTCTTCCAGTTCGTCGAAGGTAAATTCGCGGGCATAAAACTCACGGAAATCCTGGTTGTATATCAACGTAGCGGGGATGGCGCCGGACCAGCTTTCATCAACCAATGGAATCCATCGATTGGCCCGGGTATCATCAAGCAGGACTACCTGGGCCTTCATGTCCATTCGATCAATAAAAGGGATGACCCTCGTTTCCAGCTGATTGGGAAAATCCAGGCTTACAAACAACAATTTCACCTTGTCGGTCTTATATTTGGCGTAGAGTTTTTCAAAATCAGGAATTTCTTTTACACATGGCGCGCACCAGGTGGCCCAGAAGTTAACTACATAAAGCGAGTCGGTTTCCTTTTCAAGCCAGTGGCTGAATTCATCAAAGCTGTAAACTTTGACAGATGTATTTTGAGCATTTGCCGAAGGCAGAGCAAGAAAAAGAAAAGCAATTATTACTATGAATCGAATTTTGTCAATCATTGTGGTTATGTTCGGAATTAATTTGTTTAAATAATCAGCCTGGCTGGCTTCATCGGTTGCATCATTTTTGCCAGCAACTGCTCCTGCAAGCTTTATCAGATTTTGAATAAGTAAATATACACAAAGTTCATAAACGAGCAATCTAACCAGCTTTAAAACAATGGTTTTGCCCTTTAGGTTTAAAATGGCTTGTATCTTGTTAATTTTTAACACAATGAACCGGATTACACACAAAAAGCCCCGGAGGACTTCCGGGGCTTTGCAGTATTTAAATTACCAGAGTTAAATAATCTATTTGGCAAAAGCCACAGCTCTTGTTTCCCTGATAACAGTAATTTTGATCTGTCCGGGGTAAGTCATCTCTGTCTGGATTTTTTTGGAGAGGTCATAGGAAATCTGCTCGGCTTCTTTGTCGGTAATTTTATCGCTACCTACAATAACCCTGAGCTCACGACCAGCCTGGATGGCGTATGTTTTCACAACACCAGGATAGGACAATGCAAGTTCTTCAAGATCGTTCAGTCGTTTGATGTACGCTTCCACCACTTCGCGGCGGGCACCGGGTCTTGCACCGGATATGGCATCACAAACCTGAATGATGGGAGAAATAAGGTTATCCATTTCTACCTCTTCGTGGTGCGAACCGATAGCATTACAAACTTCAGGTTTTTCCTTGTATTTTTCAGCCAGTTTCATCCCCAGGATGGCGTGTGGCAAATCGGGTTCATTGTCAGGCACTTTTCCAATATCGTGCAGCAGGGCAGCTCTCTTGGCTATTTTGGGATTGAGCCCCAGTTCGGAAGCCATGGTAGCAGCAAGGTTGGCAACTTCTTTGGAGTGTTGCAATAAGTTCTGCCCATAAGAGGAGCGGTACTTCATTTTGCCTACCAAACGAACGAGTTCAAGATGCATTCCATGTATACCCAGGTCGATGGTTGTACGTTTGCCAATTTCAAGGATTTCCTGTTCAATCTGTTTTTTGGTCTTGGCAACCACCTCTTCAATACGGGCAGGGTGAATTCTTCCGTCGCTCACCAGTTTGTGCAGTGAGAGTCGGGCAATCTCCCGTCTTACAGGATCAAAACCACTAAGAATAATGGCTTCCGGAGTATCATCTACGATGATTTCCACGCCGGTTGCTGCTTCCAGTGCCCTGATGTTTCTTCCCTCACGTCCGATTACACGGCCTTTTATCTCATCATTTTCAATAGGGAAAACAGACACAGAGTTCTCAATGGCTACTTCGGTAGCAGTGCGCTGAATGGATTGAACAACAATCTTACGGGCCTCTTTGACAGCCGTAATCTTTGCCTCTTCAATAATGTCCTTGATATAGGTCTGGGCATCAGATTGGGCTTCATCTTTGAGAGATTCAACCATTTGTCCCTTAGCTTCATCGGCCGAAAAGCCGCTTATAGCCTCAAGCTTATCGAGTTGTTGCTTGAGAACTCTTTCAAGTTCTTGCTGCTTTTTCTTACTGATCTCAATTTGCTGTTCAAGTTGCTCTTTGAAATTGGCAGCTTCATTTTGTTTTTTGTTTAACTCTTCCAGTTTTTGAGATACTGCAGAATCCTTTTGCTTGACCCTGTTTTCGATGGAAGCAATCTCATTGTTTTTGGAAGAAACAAATTTTTCATGATCAGCTTTTAACTGGAGGAATTTCTCTTTGGCCTGAAGAATTTTTTCCTTTTTTATTACTTCAGCCTCGTTTTTGGCCTCTTTGAGGACTTGCTGGCTTTTTTTCTCAAGCGCTTTCCTTAAAAAGGTCACTGAGGAGAGGATACCTATAGCAATAGACACCACCCCAATAACGACAAAAATTATTATCTCATTCATTCTAGTATTTTAGTTATGGTTATAAATGAATCAAAAAATTAAAAAAAAACCCGCAATTAATTCAGAGGTTTGTATGAAACCCCAATATACAGATATGAGGAGGCCAGAAAATCTCAAACGTCCACTGATCGCCGAAGCGATTTTTCAATGATAAATCACTGAAAATGAGGCCTGTTTTTAATAAACTGAGCTATTCCTCAAAGTTTAAAATGTTGAGTTTCAAAAACGAGTATTGAATTAATGCGGGTATAGCATAAATATTTTTCAAAGAACGTATTGTATTATTCATTCAAACAGTCATCCAGCAATTTTTCGATTTGAGTAAGTTTTTGACTCAGTTCTTTGCTGTATTGCGTTGATTCTTCTGATTTTACAACATCCACTGCAAACTGCAATGCCACCATTGCCAGCAAATCCTGTTTGTCTCTGAAGGCAAAACTACTGGCATAATCTTTCATTTTAGTATTAATAAGATCCTTTGCTTTCCTGCATTGTTCCTCTTCTTTTTCACTGCCAATCATCAACCTGTAGGGTCTGTCGGCAATTATAACGGATATATGTTGTCCTTTCATCGATAATCAGTTGCGGTCTATCTGTTCAATAATGAATAGCATTTGTCTATTTCCCGCAGCAGCTCATTTATTTGTTGCCGGGCCCTGAAGGTGTCTTCACCTGTCATGACTTTCGCAATTTTTAATTTGTTGATGGAATCCTCCAATTCTGCATTCCTGCTGTTGAGTTGCTCAACCTTCTGCTCAAGGTTTTGTTTTTGGTCTGTTATTTTTTGATTCTCTTCTTTTAATTTTCTATTGCTAAAAATCAACTTTTTGATTTTATTGTCAATTCCTTCAAGAATCAGAGGCAAATCTTCCATTCATCAAAAATAATACTTCACTGCTATTACAAAAGTAACATTTTTCCCTTAAATTTAGTAATTATTTTTCAATTAAATGCTGCTTCAATCCAAAGAAAAAAGGGAGCATGTTTTAGAGCGAGAGAGATGATAATTTTAATGGTTAAT
>RECE01000192.1 GCA_007694165.1 Bacteroidota bacterium | reverse complement strand
ACAAAATACTGAAAACTGGTAAAAACATATCCTTTGTTGAAATACAGCGGTACGGAAATTATATCTCCAATGATCCAGTAAATCCAGTTCTCTATTCGCTTGAGGGCCATGAACAGCATTCCCACCAGGAAAATCGATGTGGTCAATGAGTCAACATAGAGCAGTTTTAAGTTTTCGAAGTAAACATATTCGGCCATGTAGTCGGCATCATCCTGTTTGAAATAATATATCAAACCCCAGATGACAAAGAAAAAAACAAATACAGCCACTATTCCCAACAACTGCTGCAACTTGGTGTTCCAGCGGATGGGGATGATTTTTTTTCCTGGTCCCTTGCGTGTCCACATGTACCAGCCATAAACACTCATGAGAAAGTAGAAAAAGTTGATCCCCACATCGGCATACAGCTGAGGCTCAATGAGGATGTATACATAAATCAGCACCGAAACAATGCCGGTGGGATAAACCAGGATATTGGCCTTTTTGGCGTACCAAACACTCATCAGGCCAAAAATAACGGCGATAACTTCCAGCAAGGTGGTCTCAAGAACATTTTGCCAGAAGAGGTCAAAAAAACTATTTAGCAACATATTGAACAGGGGGTTATGTAAAACCCTGCAAAGATAAATATTTTACCTCCTGAAAGCGCCTGATTTTTTAATGCTGATGGTAGAGCTTGTTAAAAATCTTCCATCCATCATCGAATTTGTATAACCCGAGGTAGTCAGTGAAAAGCAAACGCCCTTCGCGGTAAAGCTCCAGTTTTACCATGGCTGCATTGCCGGTAACATCCACATCCAGTATTCGGGCTTCCACTTCCACATGGGTGTAATCGGGGTTGTTTTTTCGCTGTTCTGCAATTTCAATCATACGCTGCAGAGGCAATTCGGAGAGTACGCCTCCACGGTTGAGCACCATTATGAAAGTGGGATGAAAGCCTGCTTCCATCATTTCCTTACCTCCCAGGTTCTGAAATCCTTCAACATATGCAGTCTGAACGGTTTTTGTTACCGCTTCTCTTTCTGAACCCATAGCTGTATGGGTAAATAAGAACAGAAGAAAGAACACCAGTGAATAGCTTGAAAATTTTGTAAATGAGTCCATAACTTTTGATTTTTAGTTTACTGCTAAGATAAAACAAATGGATGAATTGAATTAGTGAATTTGGCACTTGATATTATTCCTTTTATTTTCATACCTTTGCATGTCAGTCAGGTAAACCCGGATCCAACACCGGGAAATTCCTTTTTTGACTGTTTACTTCGAATTGTTCTGATAATTTCTTACCTAATTAAAATTTTATTACATTGTTATTTTCCGAATTACAACTCAATGAAGAATTGATGGAAGGGCTGAACGCCATGGGCTTCAAGGAGGCCACTCCTGTTCAGCAACAAGCCATCCCTTTGATTCTTGAAAACAAGGACCTGCTGGCCTGCGCACAAACCGGTACCGGCAAAACCGCAGCCTTTATCCTTCCCATTTTACACAAAATAAAATCAGAAAACACCACAGGTATCAATACCCTGGTGATAGTCCCTACCCGTGAGTTAGCCATGCAAATTGATCAGCAAATCGAAGGGCTTGGCTATTTTGTTTCTGTCAGCTCCCGAGCGGTTTTCGGAGGAGGAGACGGCATTACCTGGGAGGCCCAGAAGAAAAGCCTCACCCTGGGAGCCGATATCGTAGTGGCTACACCCGGCAGGCTCATTGCCATGCTCTCCATGGGGAAAATCGATTTTTCCTCCCTTAAGCACCTGGTGCTGGACGAAGCCGACCGCATGCTCGATATGGGGTTCTTTGAAGACATCATGCGCATCATTGGTTATCTTCCCAAAGAACGGCAAACCCTGCTTTTCAGCGCTACCATGCCACCCAAAATCGAAACCCTGGCCAACAAGATCCTCAATAATCCATTCAAGTTCAACCTGTCTTTGTCAAAACCGGCTGCCGGAATTTCCCAGCAAGCTTACGTGGTGTACAACAAGCAAAAGGACGACCTGCTGCTTTCCATCCTCGAAAACAAAGACTTCGACTCGGTGCTGATATTCGCTTCTACCAAGATCAAAGTGAAGCAGATTGGGGATATGCTGAAAGCCAAAAAGCTGGATGTGAAATCATTTCACTCTGACCTGGAACAGGAGGTAAGGGGGGCTTTGCTCAGAGATTTTAAAAACAGACAGCTAAGAATCATCGTGGCTACCGACGTGCTGGCCCGCGGTATTGACGTGGACAATATCAGCCTGGTAGTTAATTATGATGCTCCCGGCGACCCCGAAGATTACGTGCACAGGGTGGGCCGGACAGCCAGAGCCGAAAAAACAGGTGTGGCCATCACTTTTATCGGTGAAGAAGAGCAACGGAAATTCTCAGGCGTGGAACGACTCATTGATGCTACAGTACCCAAAATGCCCTTGCCGGCATCAATAGGAAAAGGACCGGATTACGATCCATCCAGACGGCCGGTGTTCGAACGCAAGCAAGGGGGAGGAGGCCGTTTTCACAAACGCAGTAAACCTTCACAGGAAAATGGAAGAAGGGACCCGGTTTCCGGACAGAGGAATCATTCCAAAGATGAAAAACCCCGGAAAAGATACCAGCCCCGTAACAAAAGGAATAACAAGGGGGATGCTTGATGATCGCACAGCCGTAGCCAGACATTGCGGCAAATAATAAAAGATTTAATAAAGAAACTATCTATTGCCGTCGTGCTTTAGCCGACGGTTTAAAGAATTCAGTTTAATAATGCGCTGTGCAGAAGTCATGAGAAATGAACGGGATTTGAGGACAGCGCAATTACTACTTTGGTTTGATTTACTGACAGCAACGGATAAGAACCAGGAATAACAATAAACAGCGTAATGGCAGGATTTCAGATAATCATAATTTCCCCCAATATGGCAAGATTTATTTCCCGCACAGCTTTCCTTTTGTTCCTGGTGCTTCTTGCATTCAAACCTCAAATGGGTCAGGCACAGGTTGACTCTACCTTCAGGTTTTACTTTTACGATCAGCGGTATTCGCTTTTTCAGGTGTTGCCTGATACGCCCGGCGAAATCATTATGCTGGGCAACAGCATCACCAACGGGGCCAACTGGAGCGAACTGTTCAACAATCCCAACATCCGTAATCGAGGTATCTCAGGCGATAACACTTTCGGCATCCTGCACCGATTGGAGGAAGTGACCGCTTCCCGCCCGGAAAAAATATTTTTACTTATTGGCATCAACGATATTTCCAAAGAAACGCCCGTGGAAGTAATCCTCAACAATTACCGGCGCATCGTAGAGCGAATCCGGGAGGACTCCCCCGATACACGACTGTACTTGCAGAGTATTATGCCCACCAGCAATGAGTTTGACCATTTCCCAAGAGCATACAACAGGGAAAAAGAGATAGAAGCGGTAAACCAGGGAATTGAAATGCTGGCAGCCCGTTACGGAGCCACTTTCATTGACTTGCATCCCCACTTCCTGGATGAGCACGGAAAGCTGAACAAAGAATTTACCAACGACGGACTGCACCTGATGGGGGAGGGTTACCTGCACTGGGCCCGTATTCTCAGGCCCTACATTGAAGAGAAAACAGAAAATATGGAAACCGCTCCTGTCTCAACAGGAGATTTGTATTATCAACGCAAACGAGCCATGCATGAAGCCATGCAATTGACACCAGATGCCGTTGTGATGCTGGGAAACAGTCTCACAGAAGGGGGATTGTGGCACGAGTTGCTGCCGGGTGTTGCAGTGGTAAACAGGGGGATTGGCGGCGATCATTTGCAGGGGATGCTTGACCGGCTGCCCGGCATAGTGGAGCACAAACCCAAAGCCATTTTTATCATGGCAGGCATCAACAATATCCTGTTTTATGATGCCTCTCCGGCTTCTGTTGCAGGTGGTGTGGAGGCCATGATTCAACTCATCAAAGAAAAAAGCCCCAGTACAAAGATTTACCTGCAAAACATACTGCCCGTCAACGAAATTGCTGGTGAGAACCGGGATTTTCTTCTCAACAGACACAGCACCATAATTACCACCAACAAATTGC
>RECE01000032.1 GCA_007694165.1 Bacteroidota bacterium | reverse complement strand
TGGTGGACTTCCACCGAGCTGAGCTACGCCATGTCCTACTGGCGCGCCCTTTGGCACGATGGCGGGTTTGCCTATTCGGGTTTCGATTACCGGGAATTTGGTTTTTCCGTCAGGTGTATCCTGGAGGAATAGTCAAAATATACAACAGCATGAATAAAAAAAACGCAAAGCATTACTTACAATAAATGCTTTGCGTTTTTTGTTGAGGTAAAGTGATTACAACCACATAAATAAAATACGGGGCTGTCTCAATTGTGCTTTTGGTCGTTGAGCGGTTCGGTGAACTCACCGTAACACTTGTCGAAACGATTATTGAAATTCTTTCAGATAACCGCTTCGACAGGCTCAGCGTCCGTTTTCAGCTGTTATTGAACCGCCTTCAGTGCTTCTTCCACAGCAGCAAAAATAGGCTCATTGCTGATTTGTTCGCCCACAGCTCTTTCCATCCAGTGCTGAGGAGTAAGGCGTCCGAGGGAGAATATCCGCAGGGTCTCTTCTGCAAAATCCTTGTCGGCAATGTAATCCTCCAGCTGGAACATGATCAAACGGCCGTAGGGGTAATTCATCAGGTACAATGGCGATTGTATCATGTGGGAATAAATGGCCAGCAATGGCACATCTTCTTCTCCGAAAATGTCGGCATAGTATTCATTCCAGATATCTTTGGCAATGCGGGTTACGGCATCCTTAAGCTGTCTTGCATTGGCATTGGGGTTGTCGTAGAGCCATTTCCATACTTCCATGTCGATAAGCGATACCCCCATCATTTCGTAGTTGTCCCAGAAAACGTCCAGTGCATTGAGGTGCTCCATCATGGGGTCTGTCTGGTCAATGCCAAGGAGTTGCAGATCGCGCTTCTGGAACATAAATGCAATGGCTTCGGTGAAGGCTGTATTGGGAACGCCATTGACAAAATAGTTGTCTACGAAATGGTTGCTGATGGTTTGTTCCACATTGTGGCCAAACTCATGCACAGCAATGTTGTATCCTTTGTAGTCCATGCCATCGGCACCGATGCGGGTGCGCAGGTGAGAGGGCATTTCGCGCATGGAAGCACGCATGGCATGTCCGGAGCCGCGGGCGGCATCCACATCAATTTTGGAAGCCAGAAAAGCTGACATCTCACGGTCAAAACCAAGATCAATGAGCTGGCGTTCCAGGTCGTCGTTGAGAGCGTCGGCATCGGGGTAGCGGCTTTTGGTGATTCTGTCCAGTTGCGATTCAGAGATACCTGCACGTCCCACAAAACCATTGTACCACAAATCGAAGGGGCGCAGGTCGCGGCCCAGTCGCTCGCTGATGATTTCACCCACCTGGCGCAGCAGGGGAGAGGAGGCGTACTCCTTGAAAAGGCCTGATACTTCTTCGTAGGGTATTTCCATGCTGCTCTCAAAACGACGCTTGATGTAAGTATCGAGATTGGCATAGTAGGGGTCGAGATTTCTCATCGCCTTGAAATTGTCCAGCAGAAACTGGTAGCGGCGGATGTCCTCTTTTTCGAAGTCCACCTTTTCACCATTGAGGAAAACTTCGTTGGCATGAGGGTTCCAGTTGTATTCAGGGTTGTTGATTACCTCTTTGGGGATGTCCTGGTTGATGATGCGCAGCATTACCTTGTAAAGCATCTCCTGTTTGGGCAGCCCATCGGGTTCGCCATAGTTGGACTTGATCTCGTCGCGGATGTTCCAGTGGGCCAAAAGGCGCATGTTTTCAGGGAAAAGGGTTTCTCCCTGCTCGTTCACCAGTTTTCCGGCATATACGTTATACTCTGAGATGTAAAGACGCCCCTCGCTGTAGATGCGGTTGTTTTCCTGCAATATGCTTGCGGGAATCCTTGCACTGAAATAGTCTCCCAGGCGGGCAAAACCCCACTGACGTCCATCCCATTCGCCACCCAGCTCGTTTTTCTCGTCCAGGCTGTAATGGGGGAAGTTAAGTACAATGATAAATGCAATCTTGTTGTCGAACAGGTCATCCTGCACATGGGCAGCAGGGCTGTAGGATCCAAACATCTGGTCGATGCGGTGAATGGGGCCGCGGTCTTCGTGAATGGGACGGTTGAGCTCCAGGCTAATGCGACTCAGGTAGCCATACAGGTATTCGAAGTTGTTGGCCAGGCGGTCGAATACCAGGTTCAGTTCTTCCTGGTCGGCAATGAAATTGTCTTTGCAAAATGCTTCAAAGTCTGCAACGCTGCCATCGGAGGCACGCCACAGTTCTGCTGCTCTCTGGACGCCACGCTCCATGCGGAATATCTCCTGGTCGCCATGCTTTTCCCTGAGCTGGTCAATTACTTTGTCTACTGTGGTCTGCAAAATGGGGCTGGTACCATTGTCCTTTGCCGCCGGGCCCTGGCAGGCGGCTGTTATCAATGCCAATGCTAAAATGTAAATGAGTTTCTTCATTATTTTGTTTTGTTGGATGATTGTGAATTTTAATAATGGGACAAACCTACGGATTTTTTTTGAATTCGGGATTTGTTGAGAAGAACAACATTATACTAAAAGCTGGATATCAGGAAAAATATGTGGTTCTGTAGTTGGTTTTCGGATCTTTGGTTAAAAAGATTGATCAAAAATTGACAAAAATTCACTAATATTGCTGGTGATACTATAAGGGAAGGGTGTCTGTGGGTTTCCGGCAGATATGTTTGGGGAGAGAAAAGAATCCCTTTTTTTGTTTAAACCAAAATCCACTATCATGACCCGCGAAGAGCAATTGCGATACTGCAAAATATGTGTTCACCAGCAACCCGATATGCGCCAGGGACTCTTGTGTGGGCTGACGGGTCAGTTTGCCGACTTTGAGGAAAGCTGTGAGAGCTTTACAGAAGATCCGGTTCTGAAAGAAAAAGTACAGGCCCAACAAACCCTCATGCTGGTTGAGAAGGCCATGGCTGACAGGGGTTTGCGTTTTGCTAATTTATTGCTTGATGGCCTGGCATTTTTGCTCTTTACCCTTACCTCAGGTATGGTGTTGGGGATTTTTCTTGCTTTTTTCTGGTTTGAAGGAATACAGAAGATGGAGCAATGGGGGCCGGGTTTGAACTTCCTGGTAAGTGTGCTTTCAGGCATCATTTTTTATACCCTCTTCGAAACCATTACCGGACGAACACCAGGGAAATACATTACAGGCACCCGTGTGGTGAATCTGGATGGTACCAAACCGGGATTTGTCACCATATTGGTCCGGTCAATGGTCCGTTTTATTCCTCTTGAGCCTTTCTCCTTTTTGGGTGCGCAGCCTACCGGCTGGCATGATCGTGTTTCCCGCACGGTAGTGATCAAGCACGGAGCCTTGCCTGTGGTAAATCCACCCCAGGGGTATTATCCCGGAGTGGGGCAGAGTTTTGCCCTTACCGGATTGTTGTTGATACTTATGGTTGCTTCTACTCCGGTTTTGCTGCTTTTCGGCTTTTTAAGTGCCGGCTTTGGATTCATGGTTTATTATATGGTGGTGTTTGGCGTTGCGCTGCTGGTGGGTTATCAATGGCGAAAAAAACATACAGGACAGAAAAGCTTTCCGCTCAACTATCGCTATATGGTTTACCTTCCTGTGGTAGCGGTATCGGCAGTATCGCTGCATGTGGGGCTGGTTGCTCCGCTCATTGGAAGCATTCCTGTGCCTGAGGCATTGTTGTCTTTTATACTTGATAATACATTTCACCTTACCTTGTTTTCCTTTATTACAGTGGTTTTGCTTGCCCCGTTGCTGGAAGAGTTCCTCTTCAGAGGTATTATACAGGAGGGCTTAATCCAGCGAAGGGGACCGGTTATAGCCATACTTCTGTCGAGTCTGTTGTTTGGTTTTATGCATCTCAATCCCTGGCAATTTGTCACCGCCTTCCTGCTGGGTATTATTATCGGATGGTTGTATTATCTCACACGCGATCTGGTGTTTGCCATTGGCTTTCACCTGTTTAATAATTTGTTTGTTGTGCTGGTAGAACACTTCCAGAGCGCAACTCCTGCAGAAGGATATGTTTCAACAGTGCTCAATGCTTTTGCGGGGACTCCATTGTATTATGTTCTGGTGATAGTGAATCTGATACTGTTTGCTCT
>RECE01000033.1 GCA_007694165.1 Bacteroidota bacterium | reverse complement strand
AACCGCATCGCCCTTTCGCTGGGCCTGCTGGCAGATGAAAAGGAGATGGAAGGGTATAAATATTAAAGAAAAATTTTCCTGCAGAATTCTTGTCAGGATTGCCTCACGTTTTCGTCTGTTCGTGAAATGCTTTATCCAAAGCAGCCTTATCAGCCATTCGATGGTCTTGAGTTGCTGAGGGAGAGCATAAAAAACAATTGCTCATTAAAACGAAAACGCTATGAAGTCTATTTTTGGAAACACCGTCATCTTACTATTTTTCACCCTTGTTTTTACAGACACAACCCATGCGAAAACACCCCAGGCAGAAGAGCAAGGCATACAATTCCTGAATCTTAGCTGGGAAGAGGCTTTGCAAAAGGCTCAGGCAGAAAACAAGCTGATTTTTGTTGATTTTTATGCCGAGTGGTGCGGACGTTGTAAAAGGTTAAAAGAAAATACCTTCCCCGACCCCCAGGTGGGCATGTTATTCAATGAAACGTTTATCAATCTTGCTTTTGATATTGAAAAGGCCGACGGTAAAGCCCTGGCGGAAGAATACAATGTACGTCGCCATCCTACCCTGCTGTTTGTAAACGGACAAGGCGAAGTGGTAGAGCAAGCTACGGGTTTTCACAATACACGAAAACTGATTGAACTCGGGCAAACCGCAATAACAAAATAACACCCCCATTCTTTTCTCTTCATAATGGGTGCAGGCTGTTCAGTTAAACACCACTGACAGCCTGCCTTTTTTCACCAACTATTTTTTTGAAGGATTATGCAACGGATATGCCTACATGTCTTGCTCAACCTTTGTGTTTGGGTTTTGGCAGGAATCAACCCGACCAGTGCAACTGCCGGAAACGACAATACCCCCCGCTCTCCCATCAGTTGGGGAATTATACCTGCCCTGGCTTTTGATGCTGATTTGGGCTTAAAGTATGGAGGTGTAATTAACATCTTTGACTATGGCAACTACGATATCTTTCCAAAATATCATCAACATCTTTTTATTCGCCTCATCAATACTACTGGTGGGACTTTGCAGGCGCAGGCACTGCTGGAAAGTGATAAAATAATTCCCGGTGTAAAAATCATCGCCGAAGCCAGTCATATTAAGGATACCCGATTTGAATTTTTCGGGTTTAACGCAGCAAATGCTGTGTTCGAAGCACCTTTCAGAGACGCCACTCATGCAGCTTTTATAAGCGAACACTTTTATTCACTTAGCCGGTCACTTACCCGCCTGCGTATCGACCTGCAAACCCATATTACCGGCACAAGCCAAAGGTTGCTTACAGGTTATACCTTTCAAAAATTTTCCCTTCATCCAGGCACAGGAGATTTCAATCCCCTGCCAGATAATCAACTTTTCAATGGTTCTCTTTTTGAGCTCTACCAGCAATGGGGAGTTATCGACAGGCAGGAGGCCGGCGGAGGCAACATACATCTGTTTTCACTGGGTTGGGTGTTCGACACGCGCAATGAGTATTGCTATTGCACCGATGGGATATGGGCCGAAACATTTTTCCTGTATTCCCCCGGTGCTGCCGGAAGTTTCCTCAACCATGTTGCAACACTCAGGCACCACATGAGCACCTCCGATGACAGGTTTACTTTTTCCTATCGCCTGAGCAGCCAGCAAAAACTCAGCGGCCACAAGCCCTTTTATATGCTTCCCTGGATTTTTGATACCTCCCTTACCCAGGATGGACCGTCAGGAGCATTCGGCTTAAGGGGCGCTTACAGAAACCGAATTACAGGAGATGGCTTTCTGCTTTCTAACATTGAGGCCAAAATGAAAGTGCTGCAGACAAACATCCTGAAAAATGACATGTATGCTTCGGTAGCAGGCTTTTTCGACCTTGTGTACATTACGCAAAACTACCCTTTTTCCACCCGCGACATTCCTGAAACTGCACGACTGCAATTTTTTAAAGAGCAATCCCAGAAACCTCATTATACTTTTGGTCCAGGCCTTTACCTGGTATTCAACAAAAACAACATCATCACTATCAATTATGGCTTTTCACCCCAGCAACAAATGGGCTCAGGTGGCTTGTACATCGGCTCCAGCCTTTTATTTTGAAAATATTTGTCAGGAAAAATTGCTAATACGTCTATACAGAAAATTTCAATCATAATCCCTAATCTCTTTAGTATGAACAAGCGAAAAAAAATACTCAAAATTGCTGCTATTGTTGTAGTGGCAGGTTTACTTATCGGCGCAGGAGTGGTTTATTACCTGTTCAACATGCCCCACAGGGATGTTCAGGCAAGTGCTACCGATTATCAACTTTCTACGTCACAACTGGTGAACGAATACATCGATAACCGGGAAGCAGCCAACAAAAAATACCTGGCGGAAGATGGCAATTCCAAAATACTGGAAATCACCGGCACTGTTGCCCGGATAAGCGAAAATTTTAATGGACAGAAAGTAATACTGCTGCGCGAAGAACAAGACAAAGCCGGGGTAAGCTTTACTTTCAGCCCCCAAACCAACGCCAATGCAGCAGGATTGCAGGCTGGACAAAGGGTTACCATCAAAGGAGTTATCCGTTCAGGTGTGCATTACGATGATGACCTTGATATGTAT
This sequence comes from Bacteroidota bacterium, assembly GCA_007694165.1. Lineage (GTDB taxonomy): Bacteria > Bacteroidota > Bacteroidia > Bacteroidales > UBA7960 > SKVR01. The sequence goes on along the minus strand of RECE01000033.1, from coordinate 1,480 downwards.
ATAAATGCCGTGGTTGACCACAGCGATGTGGTGCGTGCAGATGGATTAAAAACAGAATTATAAACCTGACCAATTCAACAATTCAACAATTCAACAATTCAACAATTCAACAATTATATTATGAAAACTACAAACATTAAACAGACGCTTATTTTTACAGCATTGCTATTCTTCAGCATATTTTCCTATGCACAAAACAGATTGCTGACAGACAATACCCACATCCGGTTTTTCTCAACTACTCCGGCTGAGGACATTGAATCCAACAACTACGCAAGTACCAGCACCATCAACCTGGAAAATGGAAACGTGGTATTTAGCGTACCCATGCAAAGCTTCGAATTTGAGAAGTCACTTATGCAAAGGCACTTTAACCAAAGGCGGTTTCTGCATACCAGCGAATATCCAACAGGCCGCCTGGTAGGGAAGATTACGAATCTGGACCAGATAGACTTTTCCACCAATGGTGAATACGAAGCTCTTGTTGAGGGAGAACTAACCATCAAAGGGGTAACCAACAAAATCAGCGAAAAGGGTACCATCAAGATAAATGGTGATGTTGTAGAAGCCCGTAGTGTATTCTTTGTTACCCTGGCCGATTATGACATTACTTTCGGCAGGGGCAAGCCCTCTACAAATATTGCCGATAAAGTAGAAGTTACCGTGGTGGCCAAATACCGTAAAGAGTGATGCTGCTGCATTTTCTAAAACCCGTCGCAATTCAAAGCTGTTCGAAGTCCCAAAATTGATTATTGTGCAAGTGCAACGAAAAACCACCTTATTCAGCTTTTTCATCTTTTCCATAGTCTCCGTGGCTTTCCCTCAGATGGAAAGTCAGGGGGCTTATGAAAAGAAGGAACCCGTCCTGCTTTTCAGCATTGAAAGAAGCAGAGATGCAGACAGAATTTACTACCAGGTAAACCTGACACCGGAAGGCAGGCTTCACCCCGGCGAGCCAGTAAACATATTCTGGAAAAGGTATACCGCAGATGGAAGGACTGAACCCCTGACCCGTTTACAACAAAACCGATCTTATGGATTGAAGTACACGGAAATAACTCCGTGGCAGGCATCATTTCATTTTGCCGCCTTCAAAGAAAAATCCTTTACTTTAAAACAATTACCCGACGGGAGCTACAGGGTTTTTACCCCAACCCCAAACGGCGAAAAAGAGTTGACAAAAATGTATGTCATGTTTGCCGGTGGAAGTTTCCTGATGCCCTCCATTGAGTATGTTACCTTTTTTCTTAAAGATACCCCTACCGGAGTTATCACGACCGAGATTTTTAATCCTTAAATTTTGACCAAAGATGAAGACATCCCTTCCTTCCTCCGTCAATCAATTGATAGCCGAAATACATAAAAACCTCCCCAAGAACAGTAAAGAGCTGGCGGGCATCATGCAAAACCATCCGGTTATACGCGAAGAAGTGTTACCCTTCCACACTTTTGACCATTACCCCACAGAGAGCTATGGCAG
>RECE01000134.1 GCA_007694165.1 Bacteroidota bacterium | reverse complement strand
ATCCACGAAATAATGTTGCATTACCAGTGAAGAACCTGTTGTATTGTTGATAAAAAATTGATTTGCTGAATTTGAGGCTGTCACCACTGCTTCATTGCCGGCGCTGCCCTGAATAATCAGATTACCTGCATTTTGAATGCTTTTTCCTGATGCCCTGAAGGTAAGTGCTGAGTTGTCATTTACATGCATTGTTCCCCCTGCTGCAATCTGAACATCATCGTATAAATCAATATCATGGCCGTTGGTAAGCAATGTAGCATTGTTTCCAATACCAATGCCATTTCTGAGGAAAAAGCCACTTGCTGCTGAAAGGTCAAGGACCAATGTTGTACTATTGGATGAATTTGCCAGTTCAATATTAAAAATATCAAATTGCGTGGGCGACCCACCTATTTGCCGGGACACATCATCGGTAAATCTTAATGAGGCATATCTGTCGTTGTTAAAGAATAGCCTTAATCTGCCATCAACATTTAGGTTGCCGCCAATGGAAAGATCATGGATTACATTTACATTATTGGTTTCAAGAGCCCCACTGTGGATGGTAACATCACCGCCGATGTGGTGTACTTTGGATGTATCATCATTACTGAGCAGAACAGTAGCATCCGTAATCTCCAGATTACCGGCGATGCCCATATTGCCTGCCAGGAACTTACTGCCTGCAGTACTGAAAGAAACATTATTAAAGTTGGGCTCAGGATTAAGGGTTTGGGTACCTCCGTTGAAAATAAAGGTTCCTGAAGAAACCAATAAGCCTTCATTGTTCCAGTTCATTGCCACGGTGTGGGTATGGGAGCCTGCATTAAGGGTTGCACCTGCCCCAATTTCAACCGATCCGGCAATAATCATGTCAATGTTTGCCGTTGTAGTATTGGAACCAGGATTTAATCTCAGGTCAAATACCCTGAAGGAAACTGGCGAACCCCCAATAGTATGGGGTATGTCTGAATTGAACACCAAAGATGCATTTCTTGAAGTATTTACAAACAGGTCAAAAACACCATTAACAAACACATTTTTGTTTACGGTGATTGTATGCAGACCATTTACAATCACTCCCAAGGTGGAACCTGTTCCTGTTATGATATCATTGCCAATATTAAATTGGTAAGTTCCTGCAGTAGAACCTATATTAAAGGTAGAACTGTTTTCTATCTCCAGGTTGTTACTAATATTAGCATTGGAGCTAAAATTGGTAGTTCCCTCGCCTTTTACATTTAAATTGTCAGTAAAAATTTCAGCAGCAGTTATTGTATAGGTATTATTGCCGTCTATCTCAAAATCCCCCGTTGTAATGGAGTTTGAAATAAAGGTAAATGCCCTGTCACCAAGGATAGATATGTTGCTTGCCTGAAAATTCCCGGTAGTTTGATCTAATCTGGCATTGTTATTATCATTCGATACGATGAAATCACCACCTACATTTATATCATTGATTCCTCCAATAACCCTCAGATTGTTATTCGTACTATTACTAATAACAAAATCATTGATAATGTTAAGTTCACCCGATAGTGTTTTTGTAGATCGTTCCTGAATAATCAGGTTGTAATAATCCGAAGAGGTATTAATGGTTTGATTTGCCGTAGAACTATATATTACTGTATTATCATCAGCTTCCGCAGAGAAATTGTTAATGTCAACGGAAGTACCCCCAACGGTTAAAGATGCTCCTTCACCCTGTATCCATGAGCCCGATCCAGTCATGGCTACAGTATTTGTAAAAATAATACTTCCGTTGTTCAAAACGGAAATACCTGAAACGGTAACGGCACCATTCATCACAATCTCCTCTGTACCCGAAATTTCCATATCATTTCCGGAAAAAGTTACTGCACCTGTTCCGGTTTTGGAGAAAGGGCCATTGTTGGTAATATCATTTCCAAAAGTAAAGGCACCTGCACCGGTTATTGAAAAAAGGCCTTCATTTACCATTCCACCGTTGAAGACAAACGGAGAATTATTTCCACTGGTAATTTGTCCTCCTTCATGAATAGTAACAAAGCCCAGGAATGTATTCGAACCGGCATGATCGTTATCCGTAATTCGCCCATACACATCAGTGGTTCCTGATACTGTAATATTCCGGTTGCTAAGATTCAAAGATCCGGACTCGGTAATTGTAAGGTTATGGGGGTAGACACCATCCACAACATTGTTTGTTACTGCATGCAGTATGGTTACATTGTCGCCATTTTGAGGTACAGTTCCATTATTCCAGATAGCAGCGGAACTCCAGTTTCCATTGGCAACGGTAAATTTGTCGGGGAGTACCAGGTCAAAACACCCGGTGTCCTCACCCAAAGTCCATGCACCTCGTGCCGGTATATCATTGAAAGAAATTTCATTTGCAGAATGGTCATGGGCTGTGCCTGGTTCATTTTGCTGCCAACCGTCTGCATTTAGTCGGCCTACTTTTATTAGTTTTGCTTCATCTATGGGGGGTTCCACATCAGTATCAGAATAACGGAAATAACCTGAAATGGTAAGAGCCGCATTGGGAGGGGTTAACAGCCAATATCTTTCCAGTGCATTGTCATTCCCATTGAGCAGGGGGTGCCTCTGATCAAACACTTCAATATACATGTTGGTGTTGGTAGCACTGGAAGAAGTTATCACCAGCGGTGAGTATGATGTGCCCGTCCCTATGGGATAGGTGCCAGACCAGTGACTTTCATTTGATCCATACTTGTGTAACCTTCCCCCATTTGAAAAGTCGATCATGCTGGTATGGCTGAAAACTCCGGTAATGGAAGCAGTATTGTCAATTCTTAATGTCCTTCCGGCCAGATCAAGTAAACCATTCTGCAGTTCAAGATTAGCTAAAATACGGGAATGAGCTGATAAATATTTTTCTCCTATTCCATTGATCGTCAAATTGAAATAATCACCACCCCTGATTCTTTGTGATCCATTTCCATTAAACTCTATGGTGCTGTTATTCGTAGTAAAAGTTTGCACAAAAAAATCGCCTCCAATTCTGATCACACCATTACTCCCGGTCAGGCGACCAAGATCACTTTTGCCAAAATCGCCATTAACGTTCATTTCACCGGCACCGGTAAAAGTTATGTAATTTCGACTGGATGAACCTTGCATTACCACATCACCCGACACAGTAACGGAACCATCATTTACAGTAAGCATCAAGTTTCTGTTATTACTTCCTGAATTGGGCATAAATACCGAACCAACGATCAGAGCACCGTCATTTACAGCTAAAACCTGGTCAGCCGAACCAGATGGGGCTGAGTATGCGAGCTCACTCTCAATTGTTAGGGTATTGGTTCCGGAAATAGTAATTGTTGAATTGATAGATTCCGGGGCAAATGACAATGATCTGGCAAAAGCATCCATATCTAACGTGCAGTCTGCACCGGAGGCAATGATTACATCATAGCTAATATCCGGCACACCATTGTCCCATTTTGCATCATCGCTCCAGTTACCGATACCGGAAAAGGTGGTGGTTTGAGCCAAGGCTACCCAGCCGTAAAAAATGAAAAGAAAACCCAGCAACAAACCTTTATTAATAACGCCTTCTCTTTTAACTGTATAACCTTTTGTCATGGCTTAAGAAATTTAAATCTGTTTTTTAATCGCCTGCCCGAAAGCAGTTACGGTCAATCAATGGACGTGGATGATTAAATAAAATTTTCAAGCATAGTGTATTCCGATCAATGCTATGCAAAAGTAGTGTTGTATACTTATAGTTCTCTGCGTAATTATACTCGTTTTTAACTTATCTTTCCTCCTGATTGTAGCCTTTAGCAATTTGTGTTAACATTTGATCGATGTCTGCAATCTTGTTAATATGGTTGCAATGAAACCCACATGAGCACTGCACGCTCACAAAAGACAATGAACCGAACAGAGTGAGCTCACGAACACCACTAATAAAAAACGATTGTGAGTAATAAGGTCATCCATGCAAGTTCCATTTAGCCAACCGAAACCGCTTTGCGGAAGAGCTCAGCGAAGCTAATTACTTAGACCATTTTTATTCTGATGAAACATCCATGATTAAGCCTAAAACACACACGAGGATGACTATTAGGAAAAC
>RECE01000320.1 GCA_007694165.1 Bacteroidota bacterium | reverse complement strand
GATTTTGAGGTTTCTGACAAAATTACCCAATGGGTACGCCAAATTGTGACGCAATCTTTGCAATCCTTCTGTCAAATCTGTTTTATCTTATCTCCCGGGGAATCTAACTATTTGTCACCTGGAACACAGTGAGAGGTCTATCTTCAACAATTTTGACTTTTAAAACTTAGCCGGACACCCGTGATATCAAAAGTAGAACTAAAACCAAAACCACAATTAAGTTACAGAAATTTCCGTCAAAACACAAACGATTCAAGGCGTTAAGGCTGACCGGAGGATTTTCAAAATAGCGGTCGGACGAGCTTGAAGTCGTCAGACTACCACTGCTCGCTGTCGTCCGACGGCTTTGAGCCCGTCCGACGACTAAATACGAATTAGTGGTCGGACGAGCTAAAGTCGTCTGACCACGAACTGTGCTCACACCCCGTTCTCGTCGTCCGGCGGCTCCGAGCCCGCCCGACGACTATACACGAAAGCCGTGAATTCAATACAACAATCCAAACAACCACATGGGGACTGTATTCCAGGCTCCTGATTCAATACCATCTTTTATTACATACGAATGGGGAATCTCCGAAATCTGAGCCCGGGTTTTTGATTTACCACCCACTTCCAGCGTATAATGGTTTCTCACCAGAAAATCACCCTTCAATGGCAATTGAACTTCATGACCCACCGTAAGATGTTGTAGCATAAATGTTTCGCGCAAAGACCCTGCTTCAGGTCTGTTGCCCGAAATTGCATGATACAGGTTTGTGTTATGAAGCCAGATTTTATCAGGCTTGCTCAATGTACTGACACTTCGTCCCTGAAGAGTAAGAGTATGTATGAGTTCTGCTTTTTCCATCATCTGCAGCGACAAGACCAGGCTGTTTCTTGCCAAACCTATTTTCTCGCTTAGCTTGCTGATATTGGGTGTGAAAGGCACATGAGAAGCTATGATGTACAACAACTTCTTCATTTTTGCAATATGCTGATAATCTAAAGATTCAATGCTCTGAATATCTATATCCATTATCAGATTTATCGTATTCAGCAACTTTTGATAATACTCTTCCCTGTTGCCTTCATAATAGGGATAATTCCCGGTTTGCATGTATGCCTGCAGATATTTGAGAGGCTTAAAATTTTTCGCCAATTCGGCCACTATTTCTGTATGCTTTTGAAGAATATCATCAAGAGAAAGAACAGGCAGGGTAATTCCTTCATAAAACTGCAGATATTCTCTGAAAGATAATTCGGGTAGCTGCATACGTAAAGCCCTGCGACTCAAATCTGATTCACCTTTCTGAATATCAAGAATCGAAGAAGAGGTGAAAACCACATTCAAATCGGGAAAGTCATCGTAAATCAGTTTTAATTCACGAGACCAGCCGGGATATTTATGCACTTCATCCAACAAAAGAAATCGCCCTCCATGGTTATTGAACGTGGCCGCAGTTTCGTAAAGGTTTTGGTGCGTAAAAAACAAATCGTCCAGTGCTACATACAAAACATTCTCAATCTTTTTTTCTTTACCTAATTGTAACAGAAGTGTAGTCTTACCAGTACCCCTTGCACCAGCCACTGAAATTAACCGGCTGCGGGACTGCAGAATATCGTCGTGCAAATACCTCTTAAATTCAACAGGCACTCTTGCTATTTTGAGGTCAGATTTGGCTTTTATATCATCCATTCGATTGCTTTTTACCAAAGCAAATATAAGCATTTTTTGCTTTAACTTGAAGCAATTTTGCAAATATTTTGCTTTATATACAAGCAGTCATTCAATTTACTCTTATGTTTAATCTTAGTGCCCGGGGTAAATAGTGTCAGACGAGCCAGAAAGAAACGCCCCTACCCTTTCTTCCATGTTGGCTTTCAGGTTGAGGGCAAACAGCCAGGAATCCATAAAGTGAAGGTTTCCATAAGGGAACAAATCCTTCAGCTCTTCATTAAAAATCCCTGCCGGATCCACGTCCGTGCAAATCAGGTAATGGTCCTGAATATAAGCGCCGGTAAAATGAGGGATGGTATCGTATTGGCGGGTTTCGCGGTTAAAACGGACGATTCCCAGATGCTCCTCCCTGGTGGCAAGGGTGGAATCGGTTTTCCAGTTCAATGGATTGATGCCCACCACCGAACGGTCGATGCGTGGTGATTTGGCATCCGGGGTGGTGAGCGAATTATACAGGATGATCACTCCGGTATCATCGCTTCCCCGGGCAGGGTTCAAGCGGTGCGGATATGTATCCAGCTCCTCCTGCGTGATTTGCCAGCCGATCAGGTAGGCGGCGACCATTTGCTCAAAATGCTCCTGTTTCATGCTTTGTTTCAACAGTTCAAGCAATACGGCCGAACCCTGGCTATGGCCCAGCAGCATAAACGGCCGGCCCTGGTTGTAATGGGTCATGTAATGCAGGAAAGCCCCGGCAATATCTGAAACGGGTACCTGCATCAATTGCCCGGCATTTTCGGGGTCATCGGTCAGGGCATTCATGGTGCGCTGGCGGTAAAAGGGAGCGAAGAAGTTATACTCATCGCCGGCATATACCTCGTGATTGAACCGCTGGTTGCTGAAAGCAGCATCCCTTGCCTCACGTTTGCTGATATCGGCCAGGTAGGCGGGTTGTCCGTTTACGCTGTCGCCGCTGAACCCCAGCGTGGGATATACATAAAAAATATCCACCGCCCGCGAGGTTTGCCCTGCGGGATCAAGGAACCAGTAAACGGGATTGCTGTAGTCAGGTTCAGGAGGTATCGGATAGCCCTCCTTGCCGGCAGGCTGACAGGCAAGAAACAACAAAAGCCACGCAGGGATCAGGTATTGGGTTTTCAGATTTTTCATAATTTTAAGGCTCTGGGGTTATCAAGGGATTAAAGCTACAAAAAAACGGGGGATGAAATTTGAGATTATAACAATTTCCTCCATACTATCATAGTGGTCGGACGAGCTTGAAGTCGTCAGACCACAGCAAACCCCGTGATTGTCGTCCGGCGGCTCTGAGCCCGCCCGACGACTAAATACAATCAGGCTAACACCACCAGAAAGGCCCGCACGGCCATGCGGGCCTAATCATAATACAGAACCCATTGGTAGGCCCGGGTGCGGGCAACAAAAAAATGGCGCAAATAGTGGTCGGACGAGCTAAAGTCGTCAGACCACGAGTAATATACCCTGCCTAATGGGATGGCAAAGTCGCCGGAGGCGCAGAGATGAAAACCCAGTAATGCATGTATGGCGAACGAAGATCATAATAATATCCGATTCCAAAGCGGGTTTGCTTGCGCCAGAAGTCTATTTCCCCTAAAATATGCTTGCGGTGGCCGGCCGGTGATTGCATCCACCCCTCGTATGTCTCCGGGGCTGAAGATGCTCCCACAAGCAACGACTCCACATTGTTGGCATCCAGCGCTTTCCCATAATGATTGGGCAGGCCATACCCTGCCTCGCGCAACAGATGGTTAGGACCAATGCCATCAGGGCTGGTGTGGTTAAAATACCTTCGTTGCGCCATTTCCCTGGCCTTCTCCCGGGCAATACGATGCAGCGTGGCATCAAACTTCGGACTGGTGCGTTGCTGGTTGGGGTCGGATAAAAAGATGGCAATGAATTCCTTTTCCATTTCACAAACTTCATAGGCAACTTCCTGGCTCTGTGCAAAACCAACAAAGCCACCTGCCAGGGTCAATAAGGTAAAAACAAAAAATCGGTACATCATAATGCTAAATTTTGGAGGTTAAAAAATACATCTATCAGCGCGCCCGGCATGTCGGGTTTGCAAGGGCAAAACTACTTACTTCATGCGCCAAAACGTGTCGTGGGGAAAATATTTTTGCCTCTGACAATAACGTCACATTACAAACAGGCTGCGATTTACAAGGCAGGCCCGCACGGCCATGCGGGCCTACAGGTATACGTGTGAGAGATTACCCGGGCGGATGGCCGTGCGTCGTAACAGCGTGTCTGCGAAAGATTAGCGGGGTTATTAGCGGCAAACAACGTAGTGGAAAGACGAGTTGAAAGTAATCTGACCACGTTGCAAACCCTGAGCCCCAACCGGGGCGACATCCATCAGCCACGGGTGAAGCCCGTGGTAA
>RECE01000275.1 GCA_007694165.1 Bacteroidota bacterium | reverse complement strand
TAAAATTGAAAACCCCTGATTTTATGCTACACCCCGATACACTGGAATTCTTTCGCGAACTCAGAGAAAACAACCACAAAGAATGGTTTGACCAAAACAGAAGCCGGTATGAGAAAGTAAAAAAAGACTATCACCGCCTGGTGGGCGAATTTTTGCTCAGGATGCAGAAATTTGACCCATCACTTGCCCATTTGCAAATCAAGGACTGTACATTCCGCATCAACCGCGACATTCGTTTTTCCAAAGACAAAACCCCTTACAAAACCCACCTGAGCATTATCCTTAGCCCCTACGGAAAAAGGATGGAGAACGCGGCTTACTATGTGCACCTGGATGAAGGGGCGGGTTCATTTGCCGGTGGAGGAATCTATATGCCCGGCAGCGAAGCTTTGAAAAAAATCAGGGCTGAAATATCCGCCTTCCATGAAGACCTGGAAGAGATTCTTGCCAATAAAGATTTTGCCCAAACCTTTGACGGACTTGACAGGGAAGAAAAAGTATTGCTTACCCGCCCACCTAAAGGCTTCCAGGCAGACCATCCGGCCATAGAACTATTAAAATACAAAAGCTTCACCGCAACAAAACCACTGGACAACAGCCTGCTTTCCAATCCGGACAGTGTGGATTATGTGGTGGAAATCCTCAAAAAGATAAAACCCCTCAACGACTTTATCAACCGGGGACTTAGTGCAGATGAACAAGGGGTAAATCTTCCGTAACCAGCAACCTGTCACTCATCATACATCATCACGTATTCGTAACTGTTTCCCTGGTGATGCAAAAACCTCAGAAAATCCTTGTATGTAACCACCAATGAAGCCGTATTGATGCACGGGTGAAAGCTGATGGTGCGACTCTCTTTCAAACTTTCGTCCAGAAAAACATGCACGTGCTTTTCGGTATCGTTGATAAGTGCCAGCGGACTCACTGAACCAGGTGTAATTCCAAGGTACTTCATCATCCGTTTGGGAGAGGCAAAGGTGAGCTTCCCTTGCTTGAGCCGCTGCTCCAGGTCACGGATATTGAGTTCCTGCCGATGGTCCAGTATTACAAGGTAATGCCGGTTTCCCTTGTGATTGCGAAAGAAAAGGTTTTTGCAGTGGGTGGCATCCACATCTTTCCAGTATTTCACCGCCTCTTCGATGGTTGGGGCCGGTGGGTGTTCGTAATATTCATACGATATGCTCAACTCTTCCAATAAAGCATAGAGTTTGGGGTCTCCGTTTTTTTCCATAATGTAAATCATTTTCCGGGCAAAAATAGGAAAAGTTTATAACCTGAGCCACTTCAGGGTATTCTTACTTTGGCATGATAATAGGTTGAGAAGATTTTATCCTAAACCCCGGAATGATATAATTTCCCTTTTTAAACAATTCATGCGTGTTAATAACTTTTTAATCTGAAAAGAATACTCCTCCAATGCGGTTGACGCCTTATACAAGATTTGTTAATCACAATAACTCACATTTAATCATCATTAACCATTGCTTCGTCGTTTATTTTGACTGTTTAATGTAACTTTGTATTCTAAAACAATAGATACATCCAATCATGAAAAAGTCTTTTTCATTTTCTAAAAGAACGCTTCTGCCAGCCGGTTTTTTTATCCTTCTCGTGGCCTGTATTGCATTGCTTTCTTTCGAAAGTAACAAAAAACTGGTGCGTTTCCAACTTGATTCAGATTCCAGTATAAAGCACCCAACAACCATTTCAAAACAGGCACACCCCTCATTCCCAGCAGAAAACTTTGCCTTTCTGCTGGATGAAGGATATAAAAACGCAAGACTGAAAAACATTTTGTTTTCTTCGCTTAACGAGGCCCTTGAAGAAAAGCAAAGACATGAAGATCAAAAACACGAACAAGCTCAAACCCGGGGTGTATTGATACATACAGCAGCTGAGGCAGCGGGTCTTGATTCCCGACAACTTTCTTCCATCGACAGCATAGTACAGGATGCCATTGACAGGGGCGCCATGCCGGGAGCCCAGGTTTTTATCGCACGAAAAGGACGGATAGTTTATGAAAAAGCATTCGGACATCATGATTATTCTCAGCAAATTCCGGTAACTCTCACTGACCTCTATGATGTTGCATCCATAACCAAAATAGCGGCCACAACCCTGGCTGCTATGAAGCTATCGGAAGAGAAGAAACTGGATCTGGACAGTCCGTTGGGGAAATACTTTAAGGACAAATCGATTCATTATACCAGCTTAAAATCGGATACCCTCATAAGAGTTGATACTATCAATCTCCGTAAGAAAACGCTCATTCAGGCCCAACTTCTGATTTCCCTGCCTCAGTCATCGTTTCTCAATGACTCAATATTGCTGGTTTCTAAAACCACAATCACCCGGAAAATACCTGAAACCAATATTTTCAGGGTTCCCCTGCGCAAACTGCTGGCTCATCAGTCTGGTATAACCCCTACCCTTCCTATCATACCCTATCTGTTTTATGCGGAAAGCTATCAGCGTTTGCTGGAAAAAGACTACAGGCTTCAACTCATGGCAATAAACAAAGATGAGTCATATGATGACATATGGGATGTTCAGCAGGGTGTTATCCTGCAAACCCAGGAAGAAATAGGGAGAGTAGATGAAATCAAACCTGTCTTTACTTTTGACAGGGAAACAGCTTTTGAACATTTTTACTCCAGAGAGAGAATCCCCGGAAAGGCAGAAACAGCGATTACGGCAAGCATGTACCTGAGAACGCAATTTGCCGACTCACTTTACCAGGCGTTAAAGCGGGTTAAGGTAGCCAAAGAAACCCCAACGCAATATACCTGTCTGAATATGATTTTGCTGCAAATGGCAATGGACAGTATTACCGGCATTCATTCAGACACGTATCTGAAAAATGAATTTTTCACCCCCCTGGGTATGAAAAACACAACCTATAATCCTTTGCAATATTTTCCCCAAAACAGGATCATCCCCACCGAAGAAGATCGGTTTTGGAGGGCAGAACTGATCCATGGCACCGTACACGATCCATCAGCAGCCATGTTGGGAGGTGTAGCAGGCAATGCCGGACTATTCTCCACTGCTTCTGATTTGGGCATCCTGGGACAAATGCTGCTCAACGGAGGAACCTACGACAACAGGCAATACCTGCAGGAAGAGACCATCGAATATTTCACCCAAAGACAACCCGACAACCACCGGGGGCTTGGTTTTGACAAACCCACGCAAAAGGGCATTCATGCCACTGACTTACACCCTTCCTCCTATGGTCATCTGGGCTATACCGGTGGGGCCATGTGGGTGGATCCGGAAAATGAAATCGTTTTCATCTTTCTCTCCAACAGAATATACCCAAGTGCGTCCAACAATTTACTTTCCACGCTGAAAGTGAGACAAAAGGTTCACCAGGTGGTATATGATGCCATAACAGACCAGAATTCTATATGGGTGCCGTAAACAAAAATCACAGTTGATTCGTTGATTTCGCATACAACAAAAAACAATCCTCACATGCGAAAAACAATCTTCTTTACCTTCATCTTCAGTCTTCTGCTAATATCAGCAGAAGCACAATCACACCAGGACTTTTACGCCCAATCGCTCAACATCAATAAATCGGGTATGTATTTGCTGGGAGGATGGGCACTGGCCAATATGGCCACCGGCACCTTCGGCTGGATACGCTACGACGGGGTGCAAAAATACTTCCATCAGATGAACGCAGCCTGGAACCTGGTAAATGCCGGGATTGCCACCTATGCCCTGTTGGATATGGCCGGAACAGACTTCAGCCTGCTCTCCGACAGTGAAATGATGCGCAAACACATCCGTTCAGAAAATATTTACCTTATCAACGCCGGTCTGGACATTCTTTACATGGCCGGTGGCGCCTGGATGATACATGCTGCCGGCAATAACGAAAAGCGCCACGACCTGCTCAAAGGATACGGACAGGCAGTCATTTTGCAGGGAGCCTTTCTTTTCCTGTTCGACCTCACCAAATTCGCCATCCAATACAATCACCGGATGAATTTTACCGAAACCACGGCAACCCTTGGATTGACCGGGAATGGACTTACACTTAGCATTGGGTTTTAATCATGTTCTTAATCAGGACATA
>RECE01000034.1 GCA_007694165.1 Bacteroidota bacterium | reverse complement strand
TCTATTTGCGTAAAGGGTTCAAAAAGCTTCTTCTGCTTCTCAGCCGGTATGCCTATTCCGGTATCTGTAACTGAGATTTTTATCATGATATGCTTACCGGAGCCATTGGGAGTAACTATTTTGCTTTTGAGCAGGATGGAACCTTTAGGGGTAAATTTTATGGCATTGGCAACCAGATTGTTGATTACCTGATGGATGCGTTTTTTATCAGCAAAAATAAATTCAGGGATATCAGGGTCATTCTCAATAGTGAATTCAACACCCTTTTTAATCCTTCCTTTGAACTGTGCTTTGGATTCGCTTAAAAGTGAATTAAACGCGAACTCTGAGGGTGCAGGTTTTACCTTCCCCGCTTCAATCTTTGAATAATCCAGCACCTGGTTAACGATAATCTTAAGGTTTTCTCCTGAAAGTTTTAATGTTTGAAAGTAATCCTTCTGCTCTTCGGTAAGTTCAGTATGCTCCAGAATATCAATCATGCCCAGAACTCCGGTAAGAGGTGTGCGTATTTCATGGCTCATATTGGCAAGGAAGCTTTGTTTAAACAGCAGAGCTTCCCGGGCAATTTCCAGCTGGTGCAACGATTCATCGACTTGCTTGCTTTTTGTGATATCCACCATCGACAGTAAAATGGTTTCGCCATCTTTGCTTACAATTCCGTCAATACTTACATAGGCGAAAAACACACCATCGTTTTCCAGGATTGCTTCGCAGTTTTCTTTGGTCGTGCCGGCAAACAGCGTTTCTGTAAACTCAATAAAAACCGCTCTTGTATCCTCTGAAAGAAACAACGCCAACCTCTTGTCTATCAACGTTTTAATTTCTTTATGAAGCAGTCGGGCTGCGCTATCATTCAATTCCAGTATATCTCCTATCCTGGAAAGGGTAAGGTATCCATAAGGTGCAGATTCATATAAATCGGTATACTTTTTTTCGGCAATATCTGTCTTTTCATTTGCTGCCATTAGTTCTTCGTTTTGCATTTCCAGTTCTATCTGGTGTACCTGCAATTCATGAAATACTTTCAGGATATCCGCTTCTGAGGTAAGGCCCTCTATGTTGGAACGTATTTTTTTCAACTGCTCTTCTGCTTTATGGCGGAGCTTTGTGTTTTCAGAAAGACGAGGTTCATTTGATTTATTCATATTGTTTGTGTTTTGGGAATAGTGTTTTCCGTAATAATGAAAAATCTAAGAAAAAGGTTCCATGCTTCTACTTTTTACTCAAAGAATGTCAGCATGTATTGAGAAGCGAAGCATCCCTTATTTTCTGCCGGACACTAGAGTTTTGAAAACCAATCCTTTAATTTCACTCTCCAATGGCTGAGAGCTTTGATATCAATGCTTTTTTCTTTTACATTTTGCTCACCAATAAACAATGCAATGGGCTTTAAGTCATCGTATTCCTGGCAAACTACTTTGAGCATAGCGGTAAATGGGAGAAACAATATCATTCCTGCAATACCCCACACCGATGCCCCAACAATAATACTTATGATGGCTGCCAGTGCATTCACTTTTAGGGTTCCGCCCACAATTTTCGGACTCAGAAAATTGCTTTCCACCACCTGGATGGCCCAAAAGGTAATGGATACGGCAATGGGTGTCCAGAGAGAATCATAGGTCATAAAAGCATACAGAACCGGTATAGTGGCACCAAGGGTCGTTCCCACATAAGGTATGATGGCCAGAATAGCAGCCAGAAAGCCAAAGAAGAAGGGATAGTCGATTCCAATAATGAGCAGCGCAACACTATTTATAATACCAATGATGATAACAATCAGTATCACTCCTACCAGGTATTTTTGTCCCACCATCTGAATGGACTTGAGCATCCTCATGGCTTGCCCTCTTTTTTCTTCAGGATAAAAAAGTACAAAGGCCTGCTTAAATCCTGCCCGGTAAATCAGGAACAGAAAAGTAAATATGATGGTGGCAATGAGTCCGGCGATAAAGCCCGCAGAACCGCTGAAAGTTTGCTGCACCAGAGAGCCGGATGATTCACTTAACCAGTTTTTTAACTGGTCCATTAATTCATCTTTCTCCAGGTTGGGTACAATGCGCATATTGCTGTTCAACCAGGCAGTAGTCTCGGCAAATATCTGTATAACTTTTCCCTGGAAATTTGAAAATTCACCTGTCATAGAAATAATCTGTGTTGAGAAAAGATAGATCCCCCCTCCCAGAACCAATATCGTTGAAAGAATAGCAAACATAGCAGCCCCCATGCGGTTTACCCCCGCATTTTCAAATCTTATGGCCAGAGGCAAAAGAATAAATGAAATCAGCAAAGCAAAGCTGATGGGAATAAGAATGGGCCTGGCCACTACAAATATTGCAAACAAGGCAAAAGTGGTTGCAATGATGAAAAATATTTTAGGAAAAGAGATGTTCACCTTGAGCGTTGTTTTAAATATTAGTAAAAACCAGAATGCCAGCCTATTCTAATACTGAGCATCCTGGCCAATCCATCACTGCTGGCCTAAGGCAGCCAGCATTTTCACTGATCTTCTGTATTCGCTGTTTTTCCGCCAAAAAGAGATCTTTTGGCAAATTGGCTGAACGATGATATCTCGCCCGGGTGACGGGCTATGAGGCTTGTAACACCAAACTGAAGTATAGAGCCGAAAATATTTCTGAATATACCTCCTGTTGCACCTGTTATGATTTTTCTTGTGAGATATCCTAAGGCCACTCCGGTGGAGGTTACTAAAAGTTTTGCCGTAAGATGTGGCTTTGAAGACATCTCCTGTACCGCTGTTTTTAGCAGATTAACCGGCTTCAACCCCTCGTAAGTTAGCTGGAATTGTTGTCGCAACATTTGCCCTCTGGCCTCCTGCTCAACTTCTAAAAACACAATGGATTTCCTTAATTCGGAAAGGGAAGTTATGTCGTTCATTGGTGATTATTTAAGTAACAATTTAAGAACATAATTGCCAAAAAACCTTTTCAGCCTTGCATGAAAGAAGAAATGGGTAACCAGGCCAATAATACAATAAAACCCAGCCACAATGAAAAACCCATAAGCTACATTGCCCATTATATCTCCTATCACGAAAGCCATTCCAATGGTAAGGAAAAGGATGAAAAAAGTGAATAACAGGAATACAATAGAGAAAGGAATGAAAGAAGAAACAACATTTGTTGCTTTTTCAATGGTTTTCAGTTTGGTCAATTCAAGGCTGGTTTTCCCATAATCGACCGCCCTTTCATAAAGCGCCTCAAACATATTCACTTTGTCATCCATAACTTACATGATTTCTACCCCGTTATCTTTTTTTATTTTTTCTTCTTTTGCCCTGACATGGCGGGCAAGATCAGAGACCTTGTCTTTGGTCATTTTAAACTTTTCTGTAATATCGTCAAGGGTTTTGTCGTATTTCACTTTGATGGTATCTGAATATTCCTTGCCCATTTTAGCAATTTTTTTGCGGGCATCGGCCCCTTTTTGAGGAGCGAACAGCATGCCCAGCAATGCTCCGGCAGTGGTGCCTATCAATACGCCTAATAAAACTTTTCCTGATTTCATTTGTAGTTATATTTAAATTTTTGAAAGGAAAAAACCCGCATAATGAGTTTATCCATGATTGGGTTTAACGAATCATGCCCGTTATGTAAATGTTTTGTTGGATGGATGATGGTTACAATTGATAATTGCAAGGTTAGAGCCTTCGTCCGGAAATGAGTCTGAAAAGCACAGCAATAATTGCAATAACCAACAGGATATGTATAATCCCACCAGCACTGTAACCAATAAATCCGATTGCCCAGGCAATAAGCAATATAACCGCGATGACATAAAGTAAGCTTCCCATGATAGTAATTTTTAAATGTTTGAAAATAAATTATTTATGTAACTGTTTTAATTGTCAGCCTTAGTCATTGCAATCATTACTCTGATAAAACTTCAGGTAAGATCAGAGGATATGATCCAATGGACCTGGTTGATTGGTATTCCTTATGATAAGTATTAAGTTTAAGGCTTATTCTTTGCCCCAAACAACAGAATTCCCCCGCCCACAGCCATCACTGCTACCCCAATAAGCGGGGACCATGCAAGGCTATGTTTTTTGTCGCGGGTGATTTGGATTTCACCAATATCTACCACCTT
>RECE01000106.1 GCA_007694165.1 Bacteroidota bacterium | reverse complement strand
TAATTTTGGTGGCTGGCATTGTTTTAATGAGCATGAACAAGAAGGCTGTCTCCAGTTAAAGAAGAAGCATCAACGTTTGATAAGAAAATGTTTTCTTCGGCTTCTTCCATGGCCTTCTCGTTGGGTTGCTTTGCATCCTGGCCCATTCCTTTCCCGAGAACATTTGTCCATATTCTTTTTTATTTTATTGAGGTTTCTATTTGAAAGAATTCATCAGGAGCGTGTGGTTGTCGATAACAAGCACCACGGCTGAAGTGTTTCAATCATCAATATATGCGGATTCTTTATTTTAAAAGAGATGTGGGGTAAAATCATAAAGATGAATTTGGGTTGTATGTAATTGCATCAAATAACCCGCCTTATCGGGAAAACAACGGATTAAAATTGTCAGGCTGCTGAAATTTTATTCTCAGACCAAAACCTGTGAATAATGTAATTCTAATCTGATAGAGTATAATAATTCTTGCTAAGGCAGGGGTTAACTTTATCACAAATCAAATAGCATTAAATAAAGACAAAATGATAGAAGTTAAAAAACACGGAATATTATTGTCAAAAACCGATTTGGAATTTGAAAATGAGGGTGTACTAAACCCTGCAGTCATTCGTGAAGGCGACAGCGTTCATATTTATTACCGTGCTGTAAGCTTGGGAAATCATTCAACGCTTGGCTATTGCCGGCTTGATGGCCCTTTGACTATTGCCGAACGGTGGGAGAAGCCTTTTATGGTGCCCGGGTTTGATTATGAATCACAGGGAGTGGAAGATGCCCGGATTACTAAGATTGATGGTGTTTTTTATATGACCTATACCGGGTACGATGGCATAAATGCCAGAGGGGCGTTTGCAACATCCAGGGATTTAATGCACTTCGAAAAGCATGGATTGTTGGCACCACCTGTTACTTATGCCGAATTTGTGTCCATAGTAGAATCATCAAGCAAGGTGAATGAAGAATACTGGCTGAATCAAAAGTTTTATTATCAGTCTACCGATGCAGAAAAGAAAAAGCTGTTGTGGGATAAAAACATCATCTTTTTCCCTCGAAGAATTAATAATAAACTGGCCTTTTTGCATCGGCTAAGGCCTGGTATTCAATTGGTGATGGTGAAAAACATAGAAGAACTTACCAGGGAATTCTGGATGGATTATTTTCATGATCTCCACAAACATATTGTTCTTGACCCGTTTCATCAGCACGAATCGGCCTATATAGGCGGAGGCTGCCCTCCCATTGAAACACCTCACGGCTGGTTAATCATATATCATGGAGTGGAAAGAACCGAAAAAGGACTTGTTTACTCAGCCTGCGCCGCACTGCTGGATATTGACAATCCTGCCAAAGTTCTGGCGCGCCTGCCTTACGCTTTGTTTTCGCCGGAGTATGACTGGGAATTGACTGGTGAAGTAAATAATGTGGTATTCCCAACCGGAACGTCTCTTTTTGGTAACAGCCTGTTTATTTATTATGGTGCAGCAGATTCACACATCGCAACGGCTTCTGTAAACCTGACTGACCTGGTAAATGAATTATTGAAATATCCGGCACAAAAGGAACCCCAAAACGAATAAATACCTCTCAGCATCGGAATTTGTTGATATTTCGTTTCAATTGTTTTCTGCAAAAGCCTTTATAGTATAACACACAATTTAAAATTAAAAAAATGACATATCATCCACGAATTCCTTATTCACAAAATGGGTTTGAGGCACCTTTGGAAATTGCAAAATTTAGCAGTGAGCACGATGAGAAATTGTTAGCAGATGATTCTGTACATATAACCTCAACCATTGTTCCGGAAAAACCAGCTGGGTTATTAATCATAACTTCATATCCCCCACGCGAATGTGGAATAGCCACCTATTCACAAGATTTGATTGAAGCACTTTACAACAAATTCAGTCAATCGCTGCAAATAAAGGTCTGTGCAATGGAATCCGGAGAAGATGTTTTCTCCTACTCCCGGGAAGTAAAATATGTTTTAAAAACCTTCCTTCCCGATGGATATGCAAAACTTGCCAATGCGATAAACCTTGATCCTGATATCCAGTTCGTATTAATTCAGCACGAATTTGGGTTTTTTAAAAAGCAGCAACAGGCATTTACAGATTTCCTGCACCAACTCACCAAACCCGTAATTATTGTCTTTCATACCGTATTGCCACGGCCCAATCCTGCTTTAAGGCTTGCGGTGAAGCAAATTGCAGATGCATGCGTTTCGGTAATCGTTATGACCCATAACTCGAAAGGTATCCTGACCCAGGATTATGATGTGCCCGATGATCAAATATCAGTGATAGCTCATGGAACCCACCTGGTTTCTTTTGTGTCCAATTCGACACTGAAAAAAAAGTACGCACTGGAAAAACGAAAAGTCTTTACTACCTTCGGCTTGCTAAGCCGGGGCAAAAGTATAGAAACCACTATTGAGGCACTTCCAGTGATTGTGAGCCGGTTTCCTGATGCATTGTTTCTTGTGATTGGCAAAACGCATCCTGAAGTGTTTAAAAATGATGGCGAGGAATACCGTGAGAGCCTCGAGAAAAAAGTAAAAGCCCTGGGATTGGAAAACCATGTAAAGTTCATCAACCAATACCTCCCTTTGCCTGAACTGCTGGAGTATTTGCAGCTAACCGATATATATCTTTTTACCACCAACGATCCCAATCAAGCTGTAAGCGGCACATTTGCCTATGCTATGAGTTGCGGATGTCCTGTTATTTCTACTCCCATACCCCATGCAAGAGAGGTTTTAACCCATGATACAGGTGTGATTTTCGACTTTGGCAATTCTCAGCAATTGGCTGAGAAGGTTATTAAGCTGCTCGAAAATAAGCCATTGCGTAAAAGCATCAGGAATAATTCGCTGCAAGCCATTGTAGCAACAGCTTGGGAGAATTCTGCCATTTCTCATGCACGGGAGATTGAAAAGCTGAGCAAAGGAAACACAATCCTTCAATACAATATCCCTGCTATCAATCTGGCACATTTAAAAACAATGACCACCCGCACCGGAATTGTTCAGTTTGCCAAAAACAATCAGCCCGATATGCGCTCGGGCTATACACTTGATGATAACGCCAGGGCTCTGATTGTTTCCTGCATGCATTACAAATTGCAGGGTGATGCTGAGAGTATGGCCCATATACATACCTACTTCAGCTTCATCAAACGATGTATTCTTCCATCGGGAAACTTTCTCAATTATTTAGATACGGAGTTTCGTTTTACAGAACAAAATTATACCACCAATCTCGAAGACTCTGCCGGAAGAGCTTTATGGTCACTCGGGTATTTAATTTCCATGAAAGATGTTTTGCCCGAAGAAATGATTGCTGAGGCCTGTTTGTTGTTAAAACAAGCCCTGGTCAGAACTGAAATGATACACTCTACAAGGGCTATGGCATTTGCTGTAAAAGGGCTGTGCCTTTATTACACCATATTCAGTGAACCCTATGTACTGGATTTGATAAAAACACTTGCCGACAGGTTGGAACGGATGTACGAACATGAATCAGAGACAAACTGGAACTGGTTTGAAGCAAGCCTGACCTATGCCAACAGTCTGTTGCCAGAGGCCATGTTGTATGCATGGCAAGTGACAAACGATCCCGTTTACAGGAAAATAGCGATCAATTCACTGGATTTTCTTATTTCAAAAACCTTTAATAAGAAGGGTATTGCAGTCATTTCAAACAGGGGATGGTTGGTAAAAGGGGAGAAACCCAATCGATTTGGGGAGCAGCCTATTGATGTTGCTTATGCAGTAATGACATTAAGTGCATTCTATGAAGTATTTAAGAATGATGCTTACCGGCATAAAATGAACATCGCATTTAATTGGTTCCAGGGTCAGAACTACTTACATCAGATTGTTTACAATCCTGCTACCGGTGGTTGTTATGATGGATTGGAAGATAAAAACGTAAACCTGAATCAGGGCGCAGAATCAACTGTTAGCTACCTCATGGCCAGATTAACAATGGAACAATATGTCACTTCTGAAAATTCTGCCAATAAGGCATCCATGGTTTTTTAAAACAAATTAGTGATACAAATTCATGTAAGGATTCAAAAACCCGGATTGTCAAATCCTTTGTAAAAAGAAATGAAGCTAGTTGCCATTATAGTTGCACATCCCG
>RECE01000058.1 GCA_007694165.1 Bacteroidota bacterium | reverse complement strand
TCTTCGGGCGGGTTTTCATCATCGTTCTTTTCGGCAAACGGATATATGAGGAGGTTTCTGAGCATGGAAAGAGTAAGGATGGGAAACACGATGGTAAACATGACTTTTACCCAGGTAGCACTATACAACCCGGAGAGGACCATGCTCCAGATAAGCGCCAGGAAGATTGTATCAATGACTATGACCAAAGTATTGCCCGGGTTTTTTTGCATCCAGTCAGGAAAAGGGAGGCGCACATTTTGCCTGGCTTTAATGAAGACATACCGGTAGGTGAGGGTAACCCACATTACGGGCATGACAAAGCCCAGAATAAAACCCGCTATCCTGGAATCAAAAAATCCAAAAGAATACAAGGAACCCAAAACAAGCTGCGACCAGAATGTTATCTGGTACTGCCTGAAGGTGCCAACTGATGCGTTTATTAGTGTGGTTAACAGTTTGTTGGAACTGTTGCTTGTTGGTAACATATCTTGCGTCGGAAAATTTACTTGAAAGTAAAACTATTTTGGCTTATTTCAAAATAAAATTCCGACTATTGAAAAAAGGAAGCAAAGTCAGTTATTTACAACCGCCTGCCATAAAAAAATAAACCCGGCTAAAGTGCTGATAGCCGGGTTTATTCAGGTTCTTGTTCTTTTTACACATTGGTGTAAAGAAATCGTTTGATGCTCTTTTTGGGTGTTTTTTCAAACTCTTCCGAAAAGATGCGAACGGCAGAAACACCCATGTAGGTGGGCATGTTTTGATTGAGAAACCTGCGGTGCTCTTCAAAAACTTTTTTCAGATCCTCGTCATTCAGCCCTTCTTTATCGGCATTTTCATGGTCGGGATAAATCAGAATAATCAGTTTGTTGTCTTTTTCTGTAACCAGTGATTCCTGCACGAAAGGCAGGTTGTTGTACCTGGCTTCAATCTCCTCGGGATAAATGTTTTGACCTGACGGGCCCAGGATCATGCTTTTGCTTCGACCTTTGATGTATACAAAATTGTCCCTGTCAATCAATCCAAGGTCTCCGGTATGCATCCATCCGTCGGGTTCGAGGGCAGCCCTGGTTGCCTCAGGGTTTTTGTAGTATCCTTGCATTATGTTTTCCCCTCTTAACAAAATTTCTCCAGCTTCATTGTAAGGATCCGGGGAGTCAATTTTTATTTCCAGGCTGTCAACCGGTTTTCCTGCAGACCGCAATTTTGTTTTGTCCCAGCTGGCATAACTGATCAGGGGAGCGCACTCTGTCATTCCGTAGCCAATGGAGAAAGGAAATTTTATTCGGTGCAGGAAATCTTCCACCTCGCTGCTCAGGGGAGCGCCTCCAATGACGATTTCATGGAAATTGCCGCCAAATGAGTCTGTAAGCTTTTTTTTGATTTTGTTTTCGATAACAGTGCTAAGCAGCGGCAGTTTTAGCATCAGTTTTATGGACGATTTTCCCAGGGCCGGTAAAATCTGTTTTTTATAGATTTTCTCCATAATAAGCGGAACTGCCAGTATTAGCCTTGGCCTGATTTCCTTGAATGCTTTCAGGATGATTTGAGGTGATGGGGTTTTGGTAAGGAAAGTAATGTGTGCACCGATGGTAAATGGCCACAGAAATTCGAAGGCACAACCATAAGCATGTGCCAGGGGCAGGAAACATACAATATCGTCTCCGGGGCGCAATGGCATATTATTGTTGGCATAAATAAGATTGGCCACCAGGTTGTTGTGGGTTATCATTACCCCTTTGGTAAATCCGGTAGTGCCGGATGTGTAGCTGAATACAGCCAGAGATTCATTCCCGACGGAAGGCAGCTGAAAAACAGCAGCACCTGTCAGGTTCTCAAGCTTCTTCTGAAAACCCACGTTGATAGCAGACATAAGGGTTTCTGCTTTAAGGGAATTGTCAACGTACAGTAACGAAAAATCATTCAATGAAAAGGTAACTTTTACATCCAACATTTGATTGCTTTCCAGGTTTTCATAGATATTGTCTGCTGCGAAAAGCATGATCGAATCTGAATGATTTACAATGTGATGGATGTCGTTGGGTTTGAAATCAGGCAGTATAGGTACAACAACAGCCCCGTAAGTAACTGAGGCAAGATAAACCGCTGTCCAGTTGATGGAGTTTTTGCCCACAAGAGCTACTTTATCACCTTTTTGAACTTTGCATTCTTCAAACAGGGTATGCAGGTGTATAATTTTCTTTGCCATGTCAGAGTAGGTTATACTGTCTCCACCATAGTTGGTCATGGCCTTGTTGTCCCAGTTTTTTCTGATACTGTCCTGTATCAGATCCACAAGTTTTTCCTTCATCATAGCTTATTTATTTTGGTTTGAACTCCTTATTATCAGTAAACCAAATTTAGAGTAAATAAGTTACGTATCCATGTATTTGTTGCATTTTAACACAACAGATGTTTAAAGGTAGAGTTTAAATTAAATGATAAATCAACCAGGCGGTGTTTTTATCGGATAAAGCGGTCCAGTCCATACTTGCCGCTACCTGTGATGAAAAGAATAATGTATACAAGCAGGTACAAAAGCCCCATCTCCATTTTTGAAAAGGGATCGTTGGCATGTACTATAAATACTGCCACAAACATGGTAAAAATAAGAGAGAAGGCAGCCAGGCGGGTTGCCAGCCCCAGCATGATCAATACAGAACCTGCTACTTCTGCCAGGGTTGCCATGGTTAGCGAGAGCACCGGCCCCATGCCCAGCGGATCGGGGAATGCAATCTCTCCGCCACCTGTAAGGCGCATGAGCTTGGGCCAGCCATGGGTGAGCATTAAGGCACCAATGCCCAGTCGGAGGATGAGAAGGGATAGGTTTGCCTGAAAAGAACTTACAGTTGAATGGAATAATCGCTTCATGAATTTAGAATTTAGATTTTAGAATTAAGAATTTTGATTCATCGTGTACCACTGATTGCATCGTCAATTACAATTGCATCAGATTTTTATGGGAAATGTTGTCGAACTTTCTCTAAACGCTCGGGGGTTAGGATTGTTTATGGATAGCAATCGATCAAAGGACTCTTTTTTTATGAAAAATATTTTTCCCCTTTGCAGCACCGGAGGTATAATTTACGTATTGGGTGTATAATCTAACAATTAAAATGGTTCACTTATGAAAACAAAACATCCAACATTTTTTGTCCTGGGCCTTGTTCTTTTGCTTACAGCAGTAGCATGCAACAAAGAAGAAGAAGAGTATTACTACGATGCACTCTCACCCGTTTATATGGATTTCGACGAATTTCGCCAGGCACCCAAAGTCATGCCGGCAAAAGGAATCAAGCAGGCAGGGAAAATTTATTTCAAGGACAATTACATTTTTGTAAATGAACCCAACGAAGGAATTCATGTAATTAACAATGCCAACCCTTCTTCACCACAAAAAATAGCGTTTTACGAAATCATGGGCAATGTGGATATGGCCATCAGGGGCAATACCCTTTTTGCTGACAGCTATATCGATTTGATTGCTATTGATATCAGTGATATAATGCATCCGGTTGAAGTGGGACGCATGGAAAATGCATTTCCCGAAATACTTCCTTTCCCCATTGAAGAAAACCTACCTTTTGCCTGGCAGGAAATAGATCATCGAAAAGGAGTCATTGTAGGGTGGACAAAAACCAGGTTGAAAGCCAGTTACCCCGGAGGAGGCTGGTGGGGCTGGTGGAGAACCAGTGCGGATATGGCCTTTACCAATGCCGAATCGGGTGCCGGGGTTGCAGGTTCTATGGCGCGGTTCATGCTCAACGAAAATTATCTGTATTCTGTAGCACAACCTTTTGTTTTGAAAACCATTGATGTATCGGCTCCTTCTCAGATGCAGCCTACAGACAGCATTAACACCTGGCGTGAAATGGAAACCCTGTTTCGTTATGATGGAAACCTTTTCGTGGGGACCACTTCCGGTATGATGATTTTCAGCCTGGAGAATCCTGCTCAGCCGGTTTTTGTTTCTGATATCGACCATATGAATGCCTGTGACCCGGTGGTTGTACAGGACGGATATGCCTATGTTACCCTGCGGTCCGGAAATACCTGCATGAATACCACCAACCAGCTGGATGTAGTTGATATTTCTGATATTCATGACCCTAAACTGCTCAAATCCTATCCCATGTTCAATCCCCACGGACTGGGCATCGACAATGG